>JAGDCK010000059.1 GCA_017958585.1 Lachnospiraceae bacterium | reverse complement strand
GAATCACAATAGTGAAGGGCTTACGTGATCTGTCCACTTCTGCATGGAAGTATTTCTTCTCAAGCCATTTTTCGTAAATTCTGTACTCGATTCCGGCAGGATCGTAGGTCTTTGCAAGTGCTTTTGCCATGGGGATTCTCCTTATCTTTTAATTGTTTTAAGCTCTTGTGAATAAGCATAAAAAAGAATCTCGCTTGCGAGATTCTACGCGCCGAGCGCGTGTTGCTTTAGCAACAATCTTCTTCTCGCGCGAGTGCGCATCCTTAGCGGAGCGCTTTTTA
The DNA here is from genome assembly GCA_017958585.1 of Lachnospiraceae bacterium. Taxonomy (GTDB): domain Bacteria; phylum Bacillota; class Clostridia; order Lachnospirales; family Lachnospiraceae; genus RGIG10340. The sequence goes on along the minus strand of JAGDCK010000059.1, from coordinate 3,573 downwards.
CTTTATAGGAATGCGAAGCAATTTCATATAAAGTAAAAAAAGCCCTTTGACGAATATCTTCGTCAAAGGGCGTATGTTACGCGGTACCACCTTTTTTCACAGGAAATTCCTGCCTCATGGATCTTCAGGCATTTTGAAAGGCTTCAAAATACTGTAAAGTCCTATCCGTTAACGGGGATAAATCGGAAAAACCTACTGAAAAAAAGTTCGGTCCTTCGGCTCGGAAGCTACCTTCAAGATTTCTGTCTCAAAACAGGCTCTCAGCTTTTTCGCACTCTGCGAAAATACCCGTCTTCTCTGGTGAGGGAATGATCTCTACTCCTCTTCGTCATTGCCTTTGTCTTAAACAGAAGCATAGTCTAAAAGTGCCTCTATTGTCAAGTGATAAATAAAGAATTATTTGGTTTACGTAAGTTTAATCCCGGGTTTAAACCTTGAACTGGCTCATGTCGGAGTTGATCTGATCCGAAATCTGCAGATTTTCTCCGGCCTTTTCGTCAAGTTCTGTCATACTGCCTGCCACAAGGCTTACAGCCTCGGCACCTGCAGTCACTCCCTTGGAATTGTCTGCCATGGTGATATTGATATCCTTGATGGTGCCGTCGATATTTTCCACAGCCTGCCTGATACCCTCACTGTGCTCGGCAAACTCCGTCATCATGTTCATGAGTTTCTCGATATCGTCTTTGTAATGACCCGCCGTGTCTATGAGAGTGCTGTAACCTGCTTCGTTACTCTCTGACATGTAATCAAGCATCTTGCCGGATTCCTCAGCAAGTTCCTCAACCACTGCGATAACCTGGGTTCCTATGGTCTTTATCTGTTCTGCCATTTCATTTGAATCCGCGGCAAGTCCCTTTATCTCATCGGCAACCACCGCAAATCCGCGTCCTGCTTCACCGGCACGGGCTGCCTCTATGGATGCGTTTAGCGCAAGCAGATTGGTCTGACCCGCAATACCAATGATATTGTCGGTAAGCTCATTGATCTTTGAGATGCTCTTTGAAGCCTCGATCTTTTCAAGGAGAGCACTTTTTATATCCGCAGTTTTTTCTTTCATGGTATTCTGCGCGGATTCGGCATTTTTGTATATATCATCGGCATCCTTTACGATGGTCATGGAGTCCTTTATACTGCTTTCCGCCATGTTTGAGATCTCCACTGCGCTTTGGAGCGTGGACTCAATGGTATTTCTGATATCCGTAATGGAAGAACTGATTTCCGAATAGGATGCGCTTACTTCCTTCATGGTGGCGGATATATCCGACACCTGTCCCGACGTATCGGACAGATTCTGTTTCATGTCTTTTGAAACTCCCGCAAGATTTATGGCCTGGGCGGAAGTATTCACTATGATGCCCCTGATAAAGGTGATGAAGTTATTGATATTGTCGGAGATAACCTCCAGCTCGTCTCCCGATCTGATATTGAGAAGCTTTGTAAGGTCACCGTTTCCATTTCCAAGCTCCGTCACTTTCTCATTTAAGGCCACAAGCTGCCTTCTGAGGATTCCAAGGAGCAATACCACGATGGTAAGTGACAGGATAAAGGCGCCTGCACAGATTACTATTATGGTATTTCTGGCTTTGATCAACTGCTCGTTTATCCAGTCCATGCTGATGTCCGCAACAGTGAGCGCCACAATGCTTCCGTCCGGTGCCTTAATTGGGCTGAATGCCGATACGTGAAGGCCCCACTCATCTGTGTAGGGTTCACCCATGCCCGAAACACCGTTAAATGCTGCCATCGCCGCATCTTCCGTATCAAAGCTGTCACCGATAAGTCCCGGATTTTCCGGATCAGAATCTACCACAAACTCAAGCCCGTTCCCGTTTTTTCTGATGGTATATACATACTCGAAGCCACCGTTTTCCAAAAAGATACTGAGAGCCTCATGAATCTCTCCATAGATCTCAGTGTCCTCCTGTCCCGGTTCCAAAGTCGTAAATGCCGTCACATCCACATCTTTTTCAAGCTGTGCCGATATACAGTCGGTATTGTCGATGGCATTTATCCCGATCTGTTCCAGGAGAGTGTTCTTCTCGTTATTGTAGAGGACAAAGCCCATCACCAAAAAAGTCACCACAAGTAACACCGCCACCATTGCCGACAGTTTTGCCGTAATACTGAATCTCCGTACCTTCATCTGTTTTCCCTCTCATAAAAAAACGTATAAATTTGCATTAAGCAATCAGACATGCATGCATTGGAAATAATGCACAACTTTATTATATTAAAGCGCAAATATATTGTCAATAATTATCAGAAATATTATCCCAATTACAGTAAAGTTATCTGAAAACTCTGTATTAAAAATCCATCCTGATATCACAGATCAAAAAACCATACTTTATTCAGATTTACAAAAATGTGCCGGGGTATTACATTTATAATGACCATGATTTAAGGAGGATTAAAGATAAATATATGAAAAATATGAAGATCAAAAACATCACTGACAGGTTGGTATGCCTACTGCCTGTTTTTGCCATGGCTTTGATACTTACTGCCTGCGGAGGAAAAGCTCCGAAGCCTGCAAATATCACAGGTGAAGCCATTGAAGACAAAGCGGAAGGTACCGAAGAAACAACTGAAGTAACGGAAGTTCCCGAAACTGATGAAAACTCAGACGAGACATATATTTTAAGATATTACAACGAAGACGTGATATATCAGTTAGACGCAAAAGGAAACCGGATCGGTGCCTACAGTAAGGAAAAGGTTTCAGAGGCCTTTGGACCTGACAGCAGTTACTATGATGACTATTCACTCTGCGATTTGGATGACGGTGTGGGTTACTATTACACCAGCGAATATGAATATTCATATGAAAATGATACCGGAAGCTATGATTATGTTTTCTATGCATATGATTTTAAGTCAGATACACTGAAAACCATATATGAGACTTCCTCTCCCGCGCAGTTACATGCATATGATGCATATAAAGGCAGACTCTATATCTATTTTGATCAGAATGAAGAATATTCAAAAGTTTCTTTTGATATAGACAGGGACAATCTGGAATTTAGAGAAGTGACATCGGATGACAATTCTCTGTTAAGCGCAATTAACGGAATGGAAATAAGGCGCGGTTCAACGGATCACCTCTCATATGAGTGCCCCGAGCATATCATGGACCGCCTCGGTTTCCTATTGTGTTCCGTGACAGATTGGAGTGACGAGGACTGCCCCACCGAGTTCTACAAGGTTTATCCTGATGCCACATCAGAAAAACTCTCTTACATCATGGATGATGCCCATTATGTAAATTATGTAAACAAGGATTGGCTCATAGCTGTAAGCTTTGGTGAAAACACTTCGCAGGCCATAAATATAAATACTGAAAAAACCGTTGACCTTTCTGAAGTCTATGCTGAAATGAGCGGAAGACCCCTGGGGCTTTCGGGAGACCTGCTCTATTACTACTCAGTCGATGACTCAAAAGCAGGTGAAGGCATTACCACAGACAAAGTTTTCGCCTACGACCTAAGCAAAGAAGTAAGCACCCTTACTGCAGAAGCTTCGACCGTGCCTGGCTTTGGTAATATTACTCCCTGCGTGGAAGGCTTC
>JAGDCK010000058.1 GCA_017958585.1 Lachnospiraceae bacterium | reverse complement strand
TCACAAGCCTCAAGGAGCGGGATAACATCCCTTAACACGTTGCCTGCGGTCTCCACCGTGGTCTTCATCTTCTTGTGCTCGTACATGGAGATATCATACTCCGGAAGCTCCTCAAAGAAATCGATATGATCCTTTATGTCGGGGAATACCTCGATTCTGGTCTTTACCATGGCGGCGATCTTTTTAAGATCCAGGGGCTTTGTGATGACTTCCTTGATGTAAGGAAGAGCCATCTCATAGAATTTGTCAAAGTCCATTGCCTTAAGGTATTCGCCGTTCATCCAGCGAAGCTTTACAATATCAAATACTGCAGGGGACTTGCTGATCCTTCTGTAGTCGAATTTTTCAATGAGTTCCTGCAAGCTGAATATCTCATTATTGTCCTCAGGGCTCCATCCGAGAAGCGCAACGTAATTTACGATAGCCTCAGATACAAATCCCTGCTCTATAAGGTCCTCAAATGAAGCATGTCCGCTTCTCTTTGAAAGCTTCTTGTGATTCTCATCGGTGATAAGAGGCAGATGGATATAAACAGGGACTTCCCAGCCAAATGCATCATAGAGTCTCACGTACTTGGGTGAGGAAGAAAGATACTCATTTCCTCTGACAACGTGAGTGATATTCATGGTATGGTCATCGATTACATTTGCAAAATTGTATGTAGGATAGCCATCTGACTTAATGAGGATCATGTCATCAAGCTCTGAATTCTCCACGGTGATATCTCCGTAAAGTTCATCATGGAATGTTGTTGTTCCCTCATTGGGGATATTCTGTCTGATGACAAAGGGCTTACCTGCATCGAGATTAGCCTGTATCTCCTCCTTTGAAAGATGGAGACAGTGTTTGTCATAGATTGTGATCTCTTTACCCTCAACGATCTCAGTCTTAAGGGATGCAAGTCTCTCCTTGTCGCAGAAACAATAATATGCCTCACCCTTCTCGATGAGTTCCTTTGCATATTTCATATAGATACCTGTCTTCATACGCTCACTCTGAACATAGGGACCGTATCCCGCATCCTTGTCCGGGCCTTCGTCGTGCTCAAGTCCGGTCTCCTTTAAGGTATGATAAATGATATCTGTGGCACCTTCAACGAAGCGCTCCTGATCCGTATCTTCTATTCTGAGAATAAAATCGCCGCCTTCGTGCTTTGCGATCAAAAACTCATACAAAGCTGAACGAAGATTTCCCACGTGCATTCTTCCTGTGGGGCTGGGGGCGTATCTGGTTCTGATTTTCAAAACAATTCCTCCGTTTCGTAAACTAATTATAACTATTAACCATTCTAATACTTTTATAAAAAATGGCAAGCAAAAGGTAAAAGATTACCTTCCACATTAATCTTCCTTGTCCGGAATATCTTTTTCGGCGGCGGCCTTAAATCCTGCAACACACTTTCCTGCGGCAGCAATATTTATATTGGTGCCGGCTCCCGCAACACAACCACCGGGACAGGCCATTCCCTCAATGAGGCAACCGTTCTTTTTACCTGCCTTTGCAAGCATCAGGATCTTCTTACATTCCGCAAGACTTTCTGCATGCTCGATCTTTACTTCAGTGCCGGGGTAATATTTGTTTATTACATCTTCGATGGCTGATGCAACACCTCCCGCAACACCGTATCCACGGCCTGCTCCTGTGGCATCCTTCATCTCATCCATGGCCTTTATCTCATTTAAGAGAATTCCCTTTGCCTCAAACATACCTGTGAGTTCCTCGAAAGTGATAACAAAATCCACATCACTTCTTACGCTCTTTCTGCTGGCTTCAAGCTTCTTAGACGCGCAGGGTCCGATAAATACAACTGAAGCATCCGGCTCAAGAATCTTAATATATCTTGCTGTTGCCACCATGGGTGTAAGCTCATTGCTGATCTTGTCGATGGTCTCAGGGAAAAAGTTCTTTGCAAGAACTGACCATGAGGGACAGCATGATGTAAGAGCAAAATCCTGTTTTCCTGTGGCAACTTCGTTTACATAATGCTCAGCCTCGGCAAGACACCCTTCGTCAGCTCCTATGGCAGTCTCATAAACATTGGCAAAACCAAGCTCCTTAAGAGCTGTCTTAAACATATCGGGAGTCACGTCAGGTCCAAACTGACCCACAAAGGCGGGAGCAACCTGGGCAACGATCTTTCTGCCGGACTGCATGGCGCGGATAAGCTGAAAGATCTGGGACTTGTCTGCTATGGCACCGAAAGGACAACTGACCATGCATTGACCGCATGAAACACACATATCATTGTCGATATATGCTCTTCCGTGATTATCCGATTTGATGGCCTGAATACCGCATGCGGCTTTACAGGGCCTTTCCTTGTGGCAAATTGCATCGTAAGGACAAGCATCATGACATTTTCCGCACTTAATACATTTGTCCTGATCTATGACACTCTTACCGTTTACAAAAGAAATGGCACCCTTGGGGCATACCATCTGACAGGGATGAGCCACACAACCCATACAGGAGTTTGTTACCTCATATCTGTTTTCGGGACATGCATTGCAGGCAGAAGGAATTACCTGCATAAGAGGGGGCTCGTAATATTTTTCATCAATATTACTCTCCTCCAAACCTTCCGTAAGGTGACCGGGATGATCACGCTTTTCAGGTCTTAAACTCATTCCCATGGCAAGGCGGATCCTCTCACGGATAACCGCTCTGTCTCTGTATACATTCTCCCAATATTCTGACTCTTCATAATCAACGATCTTGTAGGGAAGAGCCTCCATATCATCTTTCAAATTTGTAGAATTAAATGCCAGATTTGCCACTTCCTTAAAGACGCGTCTCCTGCGCTGTCTTACCGGTGTGTCAATACCTCTCATGTTTGCCATATAAATCCTCTCCAATCAAAATAAAACTGCTGACTTCATTTAAAATGATAACTTCATCAAAAATGAATAACCTTGTACGGCTTAATATCATACACCACCTGGGGCACTTTGTCAAAAATTTGACAATCATAGCACAAAGCAATGCTTCTGGATTTAAGTTCGGGATAGTTTAATAAAAACCTGTCATAGAATCCTCCGCCGTATCCGATCCTGGAATTATCCTTTCCAAAAGCCACCCCGGGCATAACCAAAAGAGAATCTGAAGGATTAAATCTGGTTCTCTCAAATTTATCCGCCAAAAATACGGGCTCCGGTATACCGAACTTGCCATCCGAAAGCTGGTCGAGAGCCGTGATCTTGTAAAAATTCATGATACCCTTTCCCTCACCCTTGGGGACAAACACTTTTTTTCTCTTTTTAAAGCTCTCTTCCATAATATCCAGGGTATCAACCTCGTTGTTGCAGGATACATAAATCAAAATATTGTGGGACTCACTGTAGAGCGGATTCATCAAAAGCTTATCCGCAATATTTATATCCGCTTCTCTTCTCTTTATGCCATCCAGTTCTTCCCTGTTTTTAAGAGCCTGTTTCCTGATAAGATTTTTTTCTGATTCAGTTCCCTTATTAATATCCATGTTCCCTCAAAATAAATACTATTTTACGATTCTCCAGGTCTTATTCTTTCCCACATTGACCTTGTTTCCCTTTTCGTCCACAATATCAATATTGTCAAGCTGTGAGCGCAGATTATTTCTTACGCTCTCAACATACTCTTTTCTAAGCTTCGCCTGTTCAGCCTTTTCATCTTCCGTAAGAGCCCTCTTTTGTGAAAGATGGTAAAGCTCATTTATCCTTGCGATTCTTTCTTCCATATTCATATTAAGATCCATCCTGTACTCTAAATTACTTTACAATTACAAATCACTTTTAATTACAAATTGCTTAATCTTTTAGCCACAGCCTCGGCAACCTTTATGCCGACCATGGCAGCAGATGTGATTCCTCCGGCATATCCTGCGCCTTCTCCACAGGGGAAAAGTCCTTTGATATTACTTTGGAAATCCTCATCCCTTAATATCCTTACAGGGGATGAAGTTCTGCTCTCAACTGCGGCAAGGATCGTATCATCCCTGTCAAACCCTTTTATCTGTCTGCCAAACACTTCCATGGCTTCCACAAAAGCAAGATTGCATTCCCTTGGCAGGATATCCGAAACCTTTGAAAATACGAACTTTCCTTTGCAGACGGGCTCTATCATATCACATTCTTTTTCCGAGTTCAAATCTGCTTTTAAATCAGCCTCTTCGCTCTTTGAAAGTACATCCGCCTTAAAATCAGAGTATCTTTGCAAAGGGATATTGCCGTCCCCCGATCTGAATGCCTTTTCCTCAAGGCTTCTCTGAAACTCTATGCCGGCGAGAGGTTCATCGGAGCCAAAATCCTTTGGATCCACGGACACTATTATGGCACTGTTTGCATTCCTGCTTCCTCTGTCAGAATAGCTCATGCCATTTACGGCAGTGCGATTTTCCTCGCTGGAAGCATTTACCACATATCCACCGGGACACATACAGAATGAATAAACACCGCGGTTAAAGGAAGTCTTTGCGGTAACCTTATATGGCGCGGCTCCCAGGATCTCGTTACTTTCATCGCCGTACATCTCTCTGTTTATCATGGCCTGAGGATGCATCACTCTAAAGCCCACGGCAAATGCTTTTGCTTCCATCTCCACGTTTTTAGAGAGAAGCTTATAAAAAGTATCCCTTGCGGAATGACCCACCGCCAGGACCACGTTTTCCGAATAAATCTTTTCATTGTCATTAATGACAACACCGTTAATCTTACCGTTTTCTATGAGAAAATCCGTAACCTTACTCTCAAATAATACCTTTCCGCCAAGTGAGATGATCTCGTTACGGATATTTTTAACCACATTCTTTAATACATCCGTACCAAGATGGGGCTTTGAATCATAGATTATGGAGCTCTTTGCTCCGAATCTTACAAAAGTATCGAGGACTTCCCTGTTTCGACCGTTCTTGTCCTTCACAAGGGTATTGAGTTTTCCGTCAGAAAAAGTGCCGGCTCCGCCCTCTCCGAATTGAACGTTTGAGGAAGTGTCCAGTTTCCCGCTTTCCCAGAAACTCTGAACATCTTCAGTCCTTCTGTCCACATCTCTTCCCCGCTCAAGGAGGATCACGTTAAATCCGTTTTTTATGAGATTATATGCGCAGAAAAGTCCACAGGGACCGCTTCCGATCACGATAACCGGGTCGTTTTTAAAATCTCCTTTAAAGGGGAATTCATAAATCTCTTTTTCTGTTTTTACAAATACTGAACCCTGCTTCTTTTTTCCTGCGCCCTTTAAATAAGCCTGCTCGTTTTTTAAAAACACATCCACCACATAGCTGTAAAAAATTTCAGGCTTTTTTCTGGCATCGATTGACTGACGGACCACGTCGAAACTCTTGATATCATCAGCTTTTACATTAAGCAAAGAACAGAGTTTATTCTTAAACTCTGTCTCATTGTGATCATATTTAATTTTTAATTGATTGATCCTAAGCATATATATTTCCTTATTAACGACCTTGCTTTAAATAGTTTAAAGCGCCTTCGGCTGCAACAGCTCCGCTGGAAAATGCCCATTGCAGATTGTATCCGCCGCATTTTCCGTCCACGTTTATGATCTCTCCTGCTAAAAATAATCCTTCGCATTTGAGACTTTGCAGATTGTGATCAAGCTCATTCATGGAAATTCCGCCGGCAGTGACCTGAGCCTTGTCATAGCCTGCGTTACCCTTTATGGAAAATGTGAGATTCCGGCAAAGATCATAAACTCTTTCAAGGTCCTCATTTTTTAATTCTTCACAGGGACTGTTAAGATCAAGGTTTGCCTTTTTTATTATGACTTCCATGATCTTGTCATTTAATATTCCCGTGAAAAACTCCCTGATATTTCTCTCATGAAGCATAAGCTTTCGAAGAAGGAATGAATCTCTGAAGTTCTCCTCCGCTCCCGGAAAAAAATCCACCTTGAGATACACATTTTTCCCCTCATTCATGAGATAATTTGCAACCCTGCTTATCTGAAATACGGGAATTCCGGAAACTGTGGAATCCGTAAACTGTATCTCTCCGGTCTCTTTACATAGCAGATTATCATCTTCATCATAGAGACCGACCGTGCCTGTTGCTCTGACGCCTGCAAGGCTCTTTAATTTTTCATCGCTGCTTTTTAATGGTACAAGCCCCGGTACAGTGGGTACTATGGTATGTCCCATGGAAAGGGCAAGCTTTATTCCCACGCCGTCAGACCCGGTTGAAGGTGCCGCATTCCCGCCTGTAGTGATAATGCATGCGTCAAACTCATGGCTCTTTCCCTCGGAATCCGTAAGTTTAAAGCCCTTGTTTAACCTGTCTATACGAACGATCTTGGCATTTGTGATCACATTTATCGAAAGGCTTTTTATCTCTCCCGATAATGCCTCCACCACAGATTTTGCGGACTCTGACAAGGGATAGAGATAACCTCTTATGTCCTTTATAAAAAGACCTATGGAATTAAAAAATCTGAAGGTATCTTCCTTTGAAAATCTGTCAAAAACATTAAAAGCCCTGTCCACATCTCCGTAGTAACAGTCCTTTTCAAAATAGCTGTTACCGAGATTACATCTTCCGTTTCCCGTGGCATGGATCTTTTTTAAAATGGCACTGTTTCCCTCAAAAACTGTTACGGATAAACCCTCTCTTGCGGCAATGATCGCAGCAACAGATCCGGATGCTCCGCCTCCGATTATGGCAAGTCTTTTACCCATACAAAACACGACCTTTCAAAAAATCAAAATACCCTGAGTAACTGTCCAAGGCCCTTTATGACCCTTGAAAAATAAGCGCCCTTTAGCTCTGACTCCCTGAAATCCCTTAGAAGCAGGAGAAAACTCCAATAAACAAAGAGACCAAACACATAACAGATAAGAATCGTCACTATGGGAGAAATATGCGCAAATATTATCTTTCTAAGAAGCATTGTCACAAGTAATGCCCCCGAAACCGCTCCCAGAGGAACAACGATCTCTCTTAAGAGGCTTATATTAACCTTATAAAAAAACAGATATATTCCAAACAAAGTCACAAAGAAACCTATGGTAAATAACATGAGGCTGATACCAAACCGGGTCTCCGGGATATGGTTTTTTCCCGGGAAGAGATTATAGAGAATAACTGCCACATCTCCCACCAAAAGCCCGGGAAGCATGATAAGAACCTTCTTAC
>JAGDCK010000057.1 GCA_017958585.1 Lachnospiraceae bacterium | reverse complement strand
GCTCACCCTCACCACAAGGATACAAAAGACAAAGCTTTATTTTGAGATAAAGGATACCGGAGCCGGTAGGAGCGATGAAGAGCTTGAAAACCTCTTCAAGGAGGATTCAAGGCAATACAGAGCCGAACGCGTGGGACATTTTGCCATCAAGAATATCAAGGAACGACTTGAGATCCTCTACAAGGATGATTACTCCTTAAAAATCGAAAGCACCAAGGACAAGGGTACAACCGTAATGCTGTTGATCCCTTTGAAAGGAAGTTTGTATGAAAATACTGATAGTTGATGATGAAAATAATATCAGAGAAGGCATGGCAAAATACATCCGCCTTCACACTGACAGATTTGAAAATGTATATACTGCTTCAAACGGTGACGAAGCCTTAGATGAGATCATAAAATACACCCCAGATGTAATGCTTTTGGACATCCAGATACCAAAGAAAAACGGTATCGAGGTAATGCGGGAAGCCAAAAAGGCCGGGCTTTTACCCACAACCATCATATTAAGCTGCCATGAGGACTTTACCTATGCGCAGCAGGCACTTCACTTAGGGGCAAAGGAATATGTGCTTAAACCCATCCGTGCCGCAGAGATCCTGGACACCATCAACAGAGTGGTGGATGAGACAATAGGTCCCATGGAAAAAGACGAGATCCCATCCCTCAAAATGGAGAATGTAAATACCTATGTAAGCGATGCCGTAAGGATCATAAACGACCACTTCAGCGAGTCCGTAACTCAGGAATATATAGCCACAAAGCTTGGAATATCCCAAGGGTATCTCTCCACCCTGTTTAAGCAAAACTTAGGCATGGGATTTATCGATTATCTGAACAAGATAAGGGTTGAAAAAGCCTGCTCGTATCTCCTTCAGAATAACTTAAAGACATACGAGGTGGCATATAAAGTGGGATACAATGACGAGAAATATTTCTCCAGAGTGTTTAAAAAGATAAAGGGCATGTCCCCCATGGAATACAAGAAAAAAGGCGATGGAATCTGATTCCATCGCCCTTTTTATATTTGATAAATCCGCCAGGACTTAATCACTTATTAATAACCGTAAACCTTCAGTTCATAGATTGAATATCCGTACTGTGTGGTTCTGGTGGTGCCATATACTCTCACGAATTTTGCTTCGACAGGATCAAACTCGAGAACTTTAGTCTCACCGTTTGAGCCGTTTGTGACAGTTGCAACATCATTCCATACATTTCCATCTGTGGAAACCTGAACCGCATAATTCTTTGCAGCAGCGGTCTCCCATGCGATCTCAACCTTACTTACGGTCTTATTCTCGCCAAATCCCACACTTAACCACTGATTGTCAAGTCCGTGATCTGACTCCCATCTGCTGCCATAGTTATTGTCAATGGCATTTCCCGCAGATTGATACTCAGTGGAAGCTGACACCGTTTGAGGGGTTAGAATAACTGCATCGGGTGAATAAGGGGGTTCACTTCCTGAATTATTACCGGTATCAGTTCCACCGCCTGCGCCGTTTCCTGATGTGGAATCAACGCCATATACTTCAAACTCGAAAATCGAGTATCCATATCCTGTGGTTCTCTTTGTACCGAACATTCTGACGTAGCGGGCATTAACCGCATTAAATGTTCTCTCAAGTGTGGCACCGTTTGTACCATCTGTGACAACGACCACATCATCCCAGACTGAACCGTTTTCGGATGTCTGGATCTTGTACTCTTTTCCTGCAGCAGTCTCCCAGACTATCTTCACACCGCTTACGCTCTTTACAGCGCCAAGGTCGAGTCTGATCCACTGATCATCGATACCAAAATCAGTCTCCCATCTGGTTCCAAGATCCCCGTCAACTGCTCTTTGAGCAGGCTGGAATTCGTTGGATGCTGTGGCTGTCGCACTAAGCTTTACAACATCGCCCGTGTTTCCGCCCTGGTTACCGCCGTTACCACCGTTTCCGCCGTTTCCGTTTGAAGGGTTTCCTGCGGGAAGTGTATATGTAACACCGTCGTAAACAGGGTTACCGTTGTCTCTGTAAGCCACACCTGCGGGTGTGAGTGCGCCTGTCGCATATCTCCAGAGTCCGTAGGAATCATCATCAAAGTCAAATCCTGCGTATCTTACCACATACTCTCTCTCATCAAGCATGGGCATTACAGCCTCCCAGAACTCCTTGGTTCCGTTATTTCCGGTTGCTGTCACCCACTGACCGTGAGTTGAGAACTCTGTGATCCAGATGGGCTTGTGATAATGCTCCCAGGTATAATCGATAACATTTTCAATGAACCAGTCTGCCATTGCCACACCGCCGAAATCTTCGGGATAGCAGTGGATGGCGATAAAGTCATAATCCATATTGGGTGTAGCTTCAAGTCTCTGCATGAAGGGCTGGAACCAGTCCGTTGACACCTGAGGCCACAGAGCTGTTGTGGGTGCACTGATCAGAATATTGTCATTCTGGCATCCCTTGAATACATCAAATACCTCATCCACACTCATGTTGCACTGATCGGGATATTCGGGCTCATTGAATGTGAGCACATATTTGTAACCCTGATCCACAAGAGCCTGGATCCTGTTTGATGCGGTATTTGCATTTGTCTCCTTCCACATCATGGGAACAAACTCAGTGTTTCTGTACTGAAGTTCGGGACTTGGCGTCTCGCTCCAGTTGTAATACCAGCCAAGGCCGAGAGCCTCCAGATCCAGATTCTCACCCATATCTGTTGCAAGTCCGAGACCCTTCTTTGTCACACCAAAGATAACTGTATCGGAATCAGATGTGGTTCCGTCATTAAATGTTGCTCTGACGGTTACAGTAAAATACTTAACTGAAGTTGTGTAATATTCATATGACAGATCGGTGGTGGTTCCCACCGCCTGTCCGTTTACATAAACCGTGTAATCTCTTACATTTCCTGCAGGTGCTGCCCACTTGATATCTATAAGGCCTGCTGCCTTTACGGACTTGTGAGCGGGAGCGATTATATCAAAATCTCCTTCCACTCTGTCAGGGATCCCGGTTCCGGGATCAACCGGCGGATTGATCGGAGCGTCATCGCCCGCATCAGATCCAAAGATTTCGAATTCAAAGATTGAATAACCCCACTGTGTGGTCCTCTTTGTACCAAACATTCTGACGTAGCGGGCATTTACCTGATCAAAGGTGATCTCTCTTTCTTCACCGTTTTTGCCGTCATTTACGGTATAAACGGTTGTCCAGTCAGTGCCGTTTACGGAAGTCTGAATAGCATACTCCTTGGCTGCAGCGGTCTCCCAGCTGATCACCACTTTGCCTACGGTCTTTACGCTTCCAAGGTCAAAACTGATCCACTGATTGTCAACGCCCTGAGCGGACTCCCATCTGGAACCCTTATTACCATCAACCGCATTTAATGCAGGTTGAAGCTCAGTAGAAGCAGATACCGAAGATACTGCAAGTTTTCCGAAGATCGGATCAGGAACAGGGATCACGTTCTTATCGTATATATATACAATTCCTCCCTTGCCTGTAAATGTCTCATCTCCAGGCTGTGTGCTGTTTACTGTATGATATGTGTCACCGTTTGCGCTGTTAGGCCTGATGGTGGTCACACCGTTAACCGCACTTACGATTCCCGGAGTAGTCATGACACCGGGACGCTCTCCGCTTCCTGTTCCGTTTACGATGGACTGGATACCACCCACTACGGAAGTATTGCTGAAGGTGTTTACCATAGCATTTTCTACGATAACACCGGGTTTATTGGGTATCTCTACAGCTGTGTCAAGTCTGCACTCGGCACCGTTTGTGTTTATAAATACTTCGTAAAGGTCAAGGCCTACAACATAGTGGGAATCTACATTGTTTCCAACCTTGTAACCTGCATAACCGTTCTTTGTTCCGTTATGGCTCTTCCACTTGTTCTGATCAACCACATCGTAGGGCGTCTCATACTGATAGAAATAGCACTCTCCGCCGTTTCCAAGCCAAAGTGTTGAATACTCTTCAAAATGCTCATTGAACAGACCGTAAACAGTTACATCATCACCGTTAACCACAAGTCCGTTTAAAGCCACATTTTCATCCCAGGCAACACCGTCACCGTGATCTGCTCTCCAGATCCAGAAATGATCTCCTATGACATCGTCACTGTTTATCACAAGACACATGTCTGCTGATGCAACACCGTTATATACTCCACCTACTCTGAAGAAGAGATCGGCAAGGAGAATAGGATTTGCGGAATGATCGCGGTTTGCACTCTCATTACCTACCTGTAACAGTACGGTTGAATGACTTGAGGCATCAAAGATAAGTCCCGAAACGCTGATGCCGTCCTCATCCTCAACCCACATGGCAGCCTGATCATTTGTGGGAATGATGGTGGCCATGCCGTATCCTAATACTACTGTGTTAGGATTTGTAACCCTGATAGGCTCCTCGGCATAATATATACCGGGAGTAAAGAGGATATTCTTGCCGGCGTCAAGTGCCGCATTGATAACTGCTGCGCTGTCGCCCTCTTTTGCGATATAGAATGTATCGAGTGCAAGAGATTCACCCTGTCCCATATTGTTGACGGTCCAGCTGGTTCCTCTTGCATTTCTCCTGAGTGCGGGAACGAATACCTTGTACTCATCTCCGTCAAGATAGAGGAAAGGCTTTTCCTTAATCACGGGAGAATTGGTAAGCTGTGTAGTCTTTCCGCCGCTTGCCCAGTCGGATGTTCCGTTTCCTCCGAGAAGTGCCTGAGTGGTATTTAAATTGCCACCGTTTACACCCTGGAGAACGAAATTCCAGTTTACACCGTAAGCGTTTCCGCCGATGGATGAATTTCTCATGTAATACTGCTGCTGAGAATATGAACCTGCATCCTTTAAGAACATGCTGTCCGCAGCATATCCGCCGCTTGCCCAGCCGTACCACCAGTCAAATACCGCATTTCTCTCCACATAGAGTCTTCTTGCGGGAGCTGCCTGAGAAACAGCCCACTGGAATGCAAAATAAGGATCTGCGTTGTTGTCAAGATCGATGATTGCCACATTCTCGATGGAACGCCAGAAATTACATGTGGCATTGTTATCGGAAAGGAATGCAGGAGTGCTGGCATTTGCAAGTCTCACCTCTGTGGGAACCTTGCCAAGTCCTGCGATCTGTGTATAGAATCCTACATTGAAATCATCTGTGTCCGTGTAATCGCCGGGCTTGAACATAAGAGCATATCTGCCTGTTCCAAACTGTGAATTGCCCTGCTCCTCGTAAACCGCAGCCACGGTAGAATTGATGGCTGATGTGGCATCGTCATCGGAAAAGAAAATCATGTTGTCACCGAATATATAATTTTCAAGTGACATATACTGAGTTTTTAATTCCGCACCGTTTTTACGTGCCACTACTTTGTAGTAGTTTGAATACTTCTTTGAATTGGGATTTGTATCCCTGAATGTGGTTCCCGTAACCTCTCCGAGATCCGTATAAGTACCGTATCTGGATGATGCTCTGGAAACCGAATAGGATGTCGCCCCTGACACCCCTGTCCAGGAAAGATTCATTCCTGACGCACTATACTCGATGGTATAGTCAAAATTTGTGTCCACCACGGCAGCCTTTGCAGGCAGTTCGTAGCTTCCCGTCATCAGCACTACAGCCAGCAGTGCTGCCCCCAGTTTTCGCAACCAACCTTTCATATAACTCCTCACTTTCTGTAGATCGGACAAATTCTTCCCAAGTCCGTTAGCGCTCTACCTTTTCTATTTTAAAAATTTTCAGATGAGGAAACAATACGATTTTGGTGCACTATTCCACAAAAAAGAGGACACATTTTAAATGTATCCTCCACTTTTTTCAGGTAAACGTTAATGCGTTTTTGCCCTATTTAAATCATGTAATATTCTTTGGTTTAAAATTCGAACTAACTTACAGCGATCATCTTGCACTCGTGAAAAGTCTCCTGGCGCATGGTATAATCCGTATCTCTGTCCACCAGTTTTATCATCACGTCTGCGATCTCGGGATCAAACTGGGTGCCCTTTCCCTTTACAAGTTCCTCCCTGACACGCTTTTGAGGGAGACAGTCCCTGTAATTTCTCTTTGAAGTCATTGTATCATATGCATCAGCAACGGCTATTATGCGGGCCACCTCCGGAATGTCTTTTCCTAAGATCCCGTTCGGATAACCTAAACCGTCGTACCTCTCATGGTGATACAATGCGCCGTCCCTTAGTTTCGGGGACATGGTGATCCTCTCAAGGATATTGCTTCCGATCACCGGATGGGACTTTATAAGGGAAAATTCCCTCTCACTTAGCTTATCGGTCTTGTTAATTATATCATCCGGAATTCCGATCTTTCCCACATCATGAAGGAGCGCCGCAAGATAGATATCCCTGCACTCCTCACCGGTCTTTCCGAGTTTTTTTGCTATCATGTCAGAATATTCCGCCACCCTCCTTGAATGACCGTGGGTGTATTCATCCTTTGCATCTATGGCTTCCGCAAGGGCGGATGTGGTCTGCTCCAGCATCTGCTGAATATGACCCTGCTCTTCCTTTAAGAGCTTTACCTCACGCTTGTGGCTTTTTATCATCATGGAGTTCAGATCCCTGACAGTCACTGTAAATAGTACAAACACAAGACCCGCCAAAGTCATGTTTGTAATGGATATTCCATAGATCATTATCTGCAAAACGGATGTGATCATGGGAATAACGGAAAAGAGTATAAGCGTTGTCCTCAATAGCCTTCTGTCTGATCTGAAATGAGTATATATGATGATCAAATGCGACACCATCACGATAAGCGGAAGGGAATAACATAATATAAAACCATTGGCCCTGTGATAAATATTATTCTCGTCAAAATAATAATAAAAATCGCCAAACTGGGATATCACTAACATTACCACAGCGATCAGGATACAGATCTTTGAAAACAGCAAAAGCTTTGGTGCGTCCTTAACTCCCGCCTCCACGCTCAGCACATCCTCAAGATACAGGCTGTAGGAAAACAGCACAAACAATAATAAAAAGAAAACCAGGAAATTACTGAGCCTTACCATGATAAAACCAAGGTTTGAGGTATCACCCCTGAAAATATAGGCGCACCTGTCTGCCAATAAAAGTATCATGGATCCTGTTCCAAGTAAAAACAATGCGATCCTTCTCTTTTTTGTCAACGACTCCGTCAAAAGACTGAGAAGGGCAAGCATTCCGCAAATTCCGCTTAAAACCAACATGATGTTTAACTGATGGGTCTGAATAAACTGCATAAATCTCTCCACTTGTGAGTATGGGAACAGCAAATTATTCCCTGGGTTAACGTTCCGATTACATTGTACTATCCTTTAATATGATTAGCACCACAAAATAAAATATTCATGCGGCACCGCTTATATATCGTCATCAACCCAAATAACTTTAGAGGTGAAATACCATTTTTTGCAAAAATTATCCCGATAAACAAAAGACAGCCCTGCATTTTTATTGCAGAGCCGTCCGCTTATTCTTTTATAATGTAAATGTAGCGAGAACTTCCTTCAGATCATCTGTAAGTGACTGAAGAGAATTTACATTTGTGAGGATTCCGTCCATCATATCTTCCTGTACTGTAGCAAGACCCGTAACCTCCTCGGTGCTGCTGCTTATGGTCTCCGCAAGATCCGAGATCTGCTCCATTGAATTGCACAGATTTGAAGTATTTGCGGACACCTGCTCCGTAACTGCGGCAACGCTTGTGATATCATTTGTCACATTGTCGATACGCTCCTTGATTCCGTCAAAGAATTCCTGCGCCTTCTTTGTAAGGTCGATACCGAGTTCAACGGATCTGTTACCCTCATCCATGAGACTTACGGACTCCCGGATACTGTTGTGAATATCGCTAATGATATCTCCGATCTTCTTCGTAGCTTCTCCGGACTCGTCGGCAAGTTTTCCAACCTCCTCAGCTACTACCGCAAATCCCTTACCCTGTTCGCCGGCACGGGCTGCCTC
>JAGDCK010000056.1 GCA_017958585.1 Lachnospiraceae bacterium | reverse complement strand
TTGACTTCTCTGGCTTTTTCAAGTCCGCCTATATCCTTCCACATGGATGGTCTGTAGTTCAGATCATAGGACACCACAGTGCCGTATTTTTTTGCTGTCTTTATGGCTTCCAGAACGGTTCCGCAGGACTGCTCGGATAATGCGGCATATATTCCGCCTGTGTGGAGCCATCTGACTCCCAATGTGCCGAAGATGTATTCCAGATCAAGGTCGGCGGGAGTTGCCTTTGAGATCGCGGTATTTGCCCTGTCGGAGCAACCCTTTGCGCCCCTTATGCCAAAGCCTCTCTCCGTGAAATTCAGACCGTTTCTGCATACACGGCCGATGCCGTCTGTGGGCATCCATTTGATAAGTGATGTGTCCACACCACCCTGAAGGATAAAATCCTCCATCAGTTTCCCGATCTCATTGTCAGCAAAGGCTGTGATAACGGCGGTCTTACATCCAAAGCATCTTCTAAGGCCCCTTACCACGTTGTATTCTCCGCCTCCCTCCCAGGCACGAAAGCTCCTGGCGGTGCGGATCCTTCCCTCTCCCGGGTCAAGGCGAAGCATTACCTCGCCCAGAGAAACTGCATCATATGTACATTCACTCTTTGGTTTCAAATTAAGATCCATATTCATCCTCTTTCCAGTGTTAAAGTTTGTTGATAAATTACCGTCGGATCAAATCTATCCGCGGACCGATGCGACTATGTCCGCAGCCTTTTTTGTAAGGGCTTTGATCTCGTCGAAGTTTCCGCTTTTTATAAGTTCTTTTTTTACCATGAAGCTTCCGCCGCAGGCAATTATACGGTCATAGGCAAGGTATTCTCTTACGTTTTCCTCATTTATGCCGCCTGTGGGCATGAACCTTAGCTCTGCATAAGGAGCCGCAACGGCTTTTATGAATTTAAGACCGCCCATGGGTTCTGCGGGAAAAAACTTTACTACTTTAAGTCCTTTTTCCATGGCAAGTTCCATCTCACTTGGAGTTGCAACGCCCGGTGCAACAGGGATATTTTTTTCCAGGCAATAATCCACAACCTTTGGGTTAAGTCCCGGGCTTACTATGAATTTTGCGCCGGCTTCAATGGCTTCATCCACCTGCTTTGTGGAGAGAACCGTTCCTGCACCCACCAGCATTTCCGGGTATTTTTCACTTATGATCTTTATTGTCTCCTTTGCGGCGGCGGTCCTGAAAGTTACTTCCGCGCAGGGAAGCCCGCCCTCAAGAAGTGCCTTTGCAAGAGGTGCTGCATCCTTTGCATCATCTATCACCACCACAGGAATGATCCCTATCTTTTCAAATTGTTCAAATACTTTTTCCATGTCTTTTCCTCTGTTATGTCTGTTTTATCTGATATCTGTTTGGTTTACTTAAACAGCCTGATCCGCTACGTATTTTTCCAAAGTCGCTCTCACAGCTCCGGGGCCTTTATTTAATTCCTCGTAATAAGCCAAAACTTTATCAGCTAAACCTGCCTCGTAAAGATCAGTTCCGAAGATCTTTTCGTTTGAAATGATTCTTTCTACATCACCGTTTTTTATAAGAGGCAGTAGTTCCGAAAGTAATGGATCGGGGCTGAGTTCAAAAGCATTACCCGAATCGTCCACCCCTGACAGGTATCTCAACCATCCCGCAAAAACCAGGGGAATGAGTTTTAATTCACCCACATCGAGGCCTGCATTTTTATAATTTTTTACTGTCTCTCCGAATCTGATGGCAAGTTTTTGTGAGGTGTCCGTGGCGATTCTCTGCGGGGTATCGGGCATGAATGGATTTGGCAGTCTATGGTTTATGACAGTGTCTATAAAATCCTTCGGATCTATCACCAAAGGATCCGTCACCACGGGAAGTCCTTCCCTGTAACCTATGATCTCCACCATTTTTTTTAAGGTCTCATCCTGCATTTCATCCGATATCTTTTTATATCCCAGGAGGCATCCGAATACCGCCAGGGATGTGTGAAGGGGATTTAAGCAGGTGCAGACTTTCATGCGCTCCACTTTTTCCACCGTCTCCCTGTCGGTAAAGAGGACTCCCGCTTTTTCAAGGGCAGGTCTTCCGTTTGGAAAGGCATCCTCAATGACCAGATACTCGCATTCCTCAGCATTTACGAAGGGCGCGATGTAGGTCTTTTTTTCCGTGATAACAGGATATGCATCCTCCAGACCGTCTTTTTGCAAAAGAGCTTTCACGTTTTCGTCGGGTCTTGGGGTGATCTTGTCGATCATGCTCCAGGGAAATGACACCTTTTCTTTGTCGGAGAGATAAGCTGTAAAGCCTTTCTCCGCCTTCCCGTTTTTTACCCAGTTTTCGGCAAAAGAATAAATGGCATCATAAAGCTTGTCGCCGTTGTGGGAGCAATTGTCTGTGCTTACAAGGGCGATGGGCTTTTTGCCGGATACGAATCTGTGATACATAAGGGCTGCCACTTTTCCAAGATAGCTTTCCGCGTTTTCAGGCCCGGCCTCATAATCTGCCTTGATGCCCGGCAGTACTTCGCCCTTGGCATCATTTATGCTGTAACCTTTTTCAGTTATTGTAAATGTTGCGATCTGAAGGGTGTCTGCGGCAAAGCAGTCTTCAAGTCTCTTAAAATCATCAACATTTTTTCTGTCAAGATACAGGGACTCAACCACGCTTCCAACAACGGTTTTTTCCACGCTTCCGTCCCCTTTTAAGGTAACCAAAACCGACAGATCATCGTGGGGTTTATATATTTTTTCTATGATCTCTGTGTCAAACCCTTCCGCCACGATTATTCCCGTGTCCATGGTGCCTTCGTTTAAGAGGCTTTGTGCAAGCTTTGCATGAAAAGCTCTGAAGATATTTCCTGCTCCAAAGTGAATCCACCGGGGAGTATTTTTTGTTTTTTCCGTCACAGTTTCTCTGTCAAAGGCTGGCAAGGCATATCCTTTTTCCTCCCAGGCAGTTTTGTCTGTGATCCCGTTTTTATCAAGTTTCATGATCTATCTCCCTTATTTTTTCGTCTTTGCGGATTTTTCTATGGCTTCCCACAGACCGTTTAGATATGTGGCGCCAAGGGCTCTATCATACAATCCGTAACCCGGCATGGCCACCTCTCCCCAGATCATTCTGCCGTGGTCCGGGCGAATTGGGCCGCTAAAATCAGTCTCGTAGAGCGCGCGCATTATCTCGTACATATCAAAGGTTCCGTCCTTAGACAGATGCGCCGCCTCCTCGAAATCCGTGGGGCTGTTGAACTTAAGATTCCTTACATGGGCAAAGTGGATCCTGCCCTTAAGGGAACGGATCATGTCCGGAAGGTCGTTTTCTAAGTTTGTGCCGTAGGAGCCGTAGCAGAATGTGACTCCGTTGTGGGGATTGTCCACCATCTCCATCATCCTCAGGATGTTTTTCTTGTTTATGATGATCCTGGGAAGTCCGAACACGCTCCATGCAGGGTCGTCGGGGTGGATCGCCATATTGATATCATACTCATCGCACACCGGCATGATGCGCTCAAGGAAGTATTTCAAATTTGCGAAAAGCTTCTCATCATCCACGTCCCTGTACATCTGAAACAGTTCTTTTACGTGAGCCATGCGCTCCGGCTCCCAGCCCGGCATCACCGTACCGTTCATGTCTCCGGCAATTGAATCAAACATCTTCTCCGGATCAAGAGCATCCACCGCTTCCTGAGTATACGCAAGCACCGTTGAGCCGTCGGGGCGAAGTCTTGCAAGCTCCGTTCTGGTCCAGTCAAACACGGGCATAAAATTGTAGCAGACCAGATGAATATCCTCTTTTCCAAGGTTTCTCAAGGTCTCTATATAATTATCTATGTACAGGTCTCTGTCGGCAGCGCCGGTCTTTATGGCATCGTGAACATTCACGCTCTCTATTCCCGCAATGTGAAGTCCTGCTGCCTCAACCTCATTTTTTAAATCACGGATCTGTTCCCGCTCCCACACTTCTCCCGGAGCCTTGTCATACAAAGTCGTGATAACTCCCGTCACGCCGGGGATCTGCCTTATCTGCTGTAAGGTAACGGTATCGAATTTCGATCCGTACCATCTGAGTGTCATTTCCATATCTGCTTCTCCTGAATCAAGTTTGTTTTTTCAATATGAGTATAGGTATTTTCCTGCCGGATTTACATTGAAAAGGTTGTTGCGTTCATTGCAAAAGTTGCGGTTTGATGGTAAACTGATTTTCAACCAATATCAGTTTTATAGACGGATCAGGACGGGAAAAATATGAAAAAAAATCTGAGAACCGAATTTATCAGAAGACAATACATGCTGTCAAAGGATTTTGAGATCTACTATTACAGCGACAAGAATCTGAAAAACGTGGGAGATCACTCCCACGACTATTATGAATTTTATTTTTTTCTAAGCGGTGATGTGTCCATAGAGATCGCGGAAAAGACCACGCCCCTAAGCTACGGGGATATGGTGCTCATTCCTCCCGGGGTTAATCACCATGTAAACATCCTTGACCCGGAACAGTTTTACAGAAGATTTGTATTCTGGATAAGCAAAGATTATTGCAATCATTTGATGGAAGGAGCAAAAGAATACGGTTATCTTATGCAATACGTTACAACCGGAAAAAATACATTTTCCACTTTGACCGTTTGGCATTTAACACCATTCAGTCAAAGATCTTTGGTGTAATCGAAGAAATGCAGTCGAACAGATTCGGAAAGTCGGCAAAAATAAACCTGGATATAAATGACCTGG
>JAGDCK010000055.1 GCA_017958585.1 Lachnospiraceae bacterium | reverse complement strand
CATTTTGGGCGGATTTAGAGCTCTCGTGGCTGTAAAAATAAGGGAAGGGAAGATTTTTACAGCCGGAGCAGGCGATTTTGGGCAGAATTGGAGCCATAATGGCTGTAAAAATAAGGGAAGTGAAGATTTTTACAGCCGGAGCAGGCAATTATAGGTAGAATGGGGACTATATTGACTGTAAAAATAAGGCATGAATCTGTTTTTACAGTTTCGCAGTGATCGCAGGGCATAAGGGTCAAAGTCAGATAGAACAGATTTTTAGAAAAAATGCAGAAAGGTATTGACACAATACTTAACAATGCTATAATGAGTACAAATTAAGTGTTACAATAATACTTAAAGAGATGTTCAAGCAAAGTATTAAAAAAATAATTAAAGCAATGATTAAAGCAATATCAATAACGACAAAAGCAAAAAGGGGTGAAGAAATGGAATTAAAAAACAAGGCCGGCTTAACGGAAAAAGAATTCTTGGCAGCATATGATCCGGGCGATTACAAGCGGCCATCGGTCACAACGGATATATTGCTCCTTGGCATGAACGAAGATTATTCATCACTTAAGGTCTTACTCATAAAAAGAGGCGATCATCCTTTTATGGGATGCTGGGCGCTGCCCGGTGGATTCATCGAGGAAAATGAGACGGCTTACATGGCGGCATGCCGAGAACTTCGGGAGGAAACAGGTCTCTCAGGAATATATCTGGATCAGATCTATACTTTTACAAAGCCCGGCAGGGATCCGAGGACCTGGGTGATGAGCATCGCATATCTGGCGCTTGTTCAGACCCTCAGTGAAGTAAAAGGGGATGACGATGCAAGCGATGCGGACTGGTTTGACCTTAGAGTTTCAGATGACAGCATCGAGATATCTAATGAAAAAAAGGATGTACGGATAGTCTACAGCCTGGAAAAGGAAGAATTTGTAAACGGCGTAATCAGGTATGAGAATTTCATTCCTACCCTTGTAAGCGATGAAAAACTTGCTTTTGACCACGTGGAGATACTTATTGAAGCCATCAAGAAACTAAGGGAACATATATATTACAGCAATCAGGCATTCTGCCTGGTGGAAGATACTTTCACACTGCCTGAACTTCAGAGAGTATATGAAGCAGTGCTTGGAAAGCCGCTCTACAAAAAGAGCTTCAGAGATATGATAAGCGACAAGGTCGTAGAAACAGGAAAAGAGAAAACTTCAAGGTTCAAAGGCGGACGTAGGAGTACTGAATATAAATTTAAATATTAAGGGAGAGAACAGATTATGAAAAAAGTGTTGGTAGTAGTGGACATGCAGAATGATTTTATCACAGGAGCACTCAGAAATGAGGACGGTATCGCTATCGTGCCTTATGTTAAATCAAAGATAGAAGCCGCAAAAAAAGCAGGTGAGACCATCATTTTTACCAGAGATACCCACGGTGATGACTATATGCAGACAGAGGAGGGAGCAAATCTTCCGGTACCTCATTGCAAAAAGGGAACAGAAGGCTGGGAGATCTTAAAAGAGCTTGATGAGGAAAAAAACGCGGACCTTATCATCGACAAGGAAACCTTTGGTTCCACAGGACTTGCGGAATATATGAAAGAACATAAAGATGAGATAGGAGAGGTGGAGTTTATAGGAGTTTGCACGGATATCTGTGTTATATCAAATGTTCTTATCACAAAGGCAGTTCTTCCGAACAAAAAGATCTACGTGGATGCCAAAGGATGCGCAGGAGTTACAAAAGAGGCGCACACGACGGCCTTAAACGCCATGAAAGCCTGCCATATAAAGATAGAGAATGAATAAAACATTTCGAAAAGGATGTCGCTTGCGGCATCCTTTTTTCATTCCAAATTTAGAGAGAGTTTCGAAAAAGTTTACTTGTGCTTGGGGGGCGCAGGAATTAAAATTATGCTTGTAACAGATGATTGTTTACAAGGAGACTATTATGCAGGACGATAACGATTTCAGAGAGGTAGTCATGGGTGATGATAATAAACCCGGGGACACCTTAGATAATAAAGACGGCAATAATGTAAATCCGGACAATAACAACAGCAATAAAGAAAATAATGATTACGAGGATGTGTGCTTTGTGTGCAGACGTCCCGAGAGCAAAGCCGGCAAGATGTTCCACATGCCAAACAATATTTGCATCTGTGATGACTGTATGCAAAAGACCATGGATACCATGAGCCGGTTTGATTACGGAAACTTTATGGGTAATCCCCAATTTGGAAATCCCCAGTCGGAAGACAAGCAGGATAATAATCCGGGATTTGGCAATTTCAAAGGCTTTCCCAATATCAGTTTTGTCAATCTGAACGACCTGATGGGCGAGACCGGAATTCCCAACAGACAGAGATTAAAGAAAAAGAAAAGCGACAGTGAGTCAGCACCTCTTATCGATCTAAAGAATATACCGGCACCCCACAAGATCAAGGCAAGCCTTGATGAGTATGTGGTTGGTCAGGAATATGCAAAAAAGGTGATCTCCGTTGCGGTTTATAACCACTACAAGAGAGTAGCCACAAAGACCATGGATGAGATTGAGATCGAAAAGTCAAATATTTTGCTGCTTGGTCCCACCGGTTGCGGAAAGACTTATCTTGTAAAAACATTGGCAAAGCTTCTTGATGTGCCTCTTGCCATTGCGGATGCCACATCCCTTACTGAAGCAGGATATATCGGCGACGATATTGAGAGCGTTATATCAAAACTTCTTGCAGCGGCTGACAATGATGTGGAAAAGGCTGAACAGGGAATAGTCTTTATCGATGAGATAGACAAGATAGCAAAGAAAAAGAATACAAATTCCAGGGATGTATCAGGTGAAAGTGTTCAGCAGGGAATGCTGAAACTCTTGGAAGGAACGACGGTCGAAGTTCCCGTCGGAGCAAATTCCAAAAACGCCATGGTACCTCTTGCCAGCGTAAACACAAGGAATATCCTGTTTATTTGCGGTGGAGCTTTCCCGGATCTTGATGAGATCATCAAGGAGCGTCTCCACAAAAGTTCCGGCATGGGATTTAACTCAGAGCTTAAGGACAAATATGACAAGGATGCAAATATTCTTGAAAAGGTGACCACGGAGGACATCAGAAAATTTGGTATGATCCCCGAATTCATTGGTCGTCTTCCCATTATCTGTCCCATGCAGGGTCTTACAAAGGACAGCATGGTCAGAATATTAAAGGAGCCAAAGAATGCTATCCTCAAGCAGTACCAGAAACTTTTGGAGCTTGACGAAGTCCGCCTTATATTTGCGGATGACGCATTGGAAGCCATCGCTGAAAAGGCCATGAAAAAAGATACGGGAGCAAGAGCTCTGAGATCCATCATAGAGGAATTCATGCTTGATATCATGTATGAGATTCCAAAGGATCCGTCCATCGGCACAGTTACCCTCACAAAGGATTATGTTGAGGGAACCGGCGGCCCCATCATAGATATCAGAAGCGACAATATAACCGGCAGACTTGAAGATTACAAGGAAGCAGCCGGTGGCGCAGGCTGATCATAATCGCATTAAACTTTTTGCTTTACCGCAGGCTTACATGTGTCACGGATAAAGTTAAGGTTTAATATATAAAGAAACCTTCGAAAATCGTGTGTCCCCTCCCTCGATTTCGAAGGTTTTTTACTTTATAGGAAATTGCTTCGCATTCCTATAAAGTAAAAAGCGCTTCTCTATGAATGCACACTTGCGCGAATTGCAGATGCCCTCATAAATTCGGGCCGTGCTCGGCACATTACTTAATATGAAAGAGCCTTTCTACTATTTATATAAAAACTATTGACATCGACAACTTTTGTGATAATATAAACATATGAACAATCATTCATATGAAAACAACAAGGTTCTTTACCTTCTGTTGTGGAAAGGTTAAGGTAAATATTATGACAAAGACATACAAGATAGAAGTTGATTGCGCTAACTGCGCCGCAAAGATGGAGGAAGCTGCAAACAAGGTTTCCGGCATTGCAAAGGCAACAGTGAATTTCATGACTCAGAAGATGAAGGTGGAATTTGAGGAAGGTGCAGATGAGGAATCCACCATGAAGGCTGCACTTAAGGCATGCAAAAAGGTTGAGGATGACTGCGAGATATTTTTTGACTGATATTGACTTATGAAGTGTGTGTTTTCCTTTTGCAGGGAGTGATGATATGACAAAAAAACAAAAAAAGATGCTTATCAGGATAATCGTATCCATCATACTTTTTGCCATAGATATGATCCTCGATAAAGCAGGGCTTTTGGAGAAGATGGGATTAAAGGGAATCCCCCTTACGGCAGTGCTTGCGGTACTGTATCTGATCCCTTATATCTGCATCGGATATGATATATTAAAAAAAGCATTCAGAGGAATTGTCAAAGGCTCGGTGTTTGATGAGAATTTCCTCATGGCGGTGGCTTCCCTCGGAGCACTTATCCTTGGGGACTTTTCAGAGGCTGTTGCGGTAATGATCTTTTACCAGATCGGAGAATTGTTCCAGTCTGTGGCTGTCGGAAAGAGCCGCAAAAATATAGCTGCCCTTATGGACATCAGACCGGATTATGCAAATGTTGAGGATGAAAAGGGAGAGCTTGTAAAAGTCGATCCCGACGAGGTGGAGATCGGAAGTGTGATCGTGGTAAAACCGGGAGAGAAGGTTCCGATTGACGGAGTTGTGATCTCGGGATCCGGATCCCTTAACACTTCGGCTCTCACAGGAGAGAGCATCCCAAGAGACGTAAACGAGGGAGATGAAGTTATCAGCGGATGCGTCTCAATTACAGGACTCTTAAAGATTCGTACCACAAAGCCCTTCGGT
>JAGDCK010000054.1 GCA_017958585.1 Lachnospiraceae bacterium | reverse complement strand
TTTTTTACTTTATAGGAAATTGCTTCGCATTCCTATAAAGTAAAAAGCGCTCCGCTATGGATGCGCACTCGCACGATTGGTATCATGTTGACTGTCGTCAACCGCGCTCGGCGCGAGCATGTCGCAAGCGACATGCTTTCTTGTAAATATCAGAGGTTGCATGTCTTTCCCAGTAAGGGCAGGAATTCCTCCTCGGGAACGGGCTTTGAAAAATAGAATCCCTGGAAGAGATGAACGCCCATCTTTGCCAGCATCCGGTACTGCTCCGGGGTTTCCACACCCTCCATAAGGACCACCAGATCAAGTTCCTGCATCATGGCGATGGTGTATTTCAAAAACGACTGAGCCTGGTGGGAATCGCTGCATGCCCACAGGAGACTCTTATCAAGCTTAATTATATTGTAATGATAAGCCATTACATTTACGGCGTTCGAATATCCTGTGCCGTAATCGTCAAGGGAGAAATGGATCCCTGCATTTTCAAATCCTGTTATGACATTGTGCAGCTGATCGCCGTAGCTGTAGGCAACGGTTTCCGTTATCTCGAAGTTGATCATTGAAGGAGGAATGTTATATTCCTTCATGAGCAAGGTGTAATGCTTTACCAAATCCTCCTGCATGCACTGAACCACGGAGAGATTAACGTGGACATATTTAAAATCTGAGTACTGCGGGTTTGGAAGTATCTTTGATGACAGAAACTGGCATACTTTTTTGAATACTATGTCCCCGATCTGAATGATGGTACCGTTTCTCTCCACCATGGGGATAAACTCCTCGGGGCTTATCATGCCAAGGTCCGGGTCAAAGAGTCTGATCAGAGCCTCGGCACCGTTAAATGAACCGGTGTCCGCATTGTAGATGGGCTGGTAAAACACCTGAAAGCTCTCTGTGAGGATCGCCTCGTTGATTGCCGCATAGATTGCATTTTCGCGGTGTTTTTTTCTCAGGAGCTCCGCGCTTCCGTGGGTGATAACTGTGGAAGAGGTATTTCTGGCTTCCGTCAGGGAATAGTCCACTGTATCCAGAATATCATTTAAACTTGATACATTGTCGGGATAGATCAGGCAGCTCATGTACATCCAGAGTCTGATCTCCATACCGTTTAACATAAAAGGCTTTTTAAAGCGGTTGGTGATGATCTCGATCAAAGCCTCCGAATCGTAGTCACTGCTTAAGAGGATACCAAACTGAGTGCCTGTGATATGAAAGAGGCTGTTTTTGGGTGCCACCTCCAACAGGTAATTTGAAACCTGCTCTAATAGCTTATTTCCGTTGTTAAGTCCCAGCTTGTCATTTATGAATTTAAAGCCTTCGATGGACAGACACAGCACCACGATCTTTTTCATACCGGAAATGTGATCGTCAATTATTTTTACAAAGGCCTCTCTGTTAAAGGCTTCGGTCTGGGAATCTTTGTATTCGTAAGGATTTTCCAGAGACAATAGTATAAAATAAGCAGCCAGAGCGGTGGCAAATTCCATGAGAAGAAGGGACGGAAAAATTAACTGAACTAACAGTGCGAAGGCGCTTCCAAGCATAAATGTGTAAATTGAGATGCGCTGCAGGGTGTTCAGATTCCTGTTCATCTTGTACATGTGATGTATAGCCATGGTAAGATATATAAATGTGGAAACATACAAAAATATAAAGAGGGGACCGTGGAAATACCTGTTATCGTCTGTTATATAAAAGATCATTTTGGTAACGGGCGTGGTCAGTATCAAAAGAGCACTGGCAGCATAGGGCAGATAGCAATACCATTTGATCTGCCTGAAATGCTTGGTCTCCGGATAGCATATGGCTATAACATATACATAATAGATAAGTGGGATCACGTTAAAGATGAGAAGGTATAACACATTTGCCACCCAGTTTAAAGTGACATATTCCGAGGTGGTATTGGTGGAAAGATGCGCAGTACCGATGTCACCGATTATGGACAGAAAAGTGATGGTCAGAAATACCTGATATACCTTGTTGGTAAAGGTAGGAAATCTTCTTGAAAAATAATATACGCAAATAACCAAGGTGCACATCATCAAGGCAGCGTAGTCATACTCAACGATCCAATGCATAAATAGCCCCCAAAACCTAATAATTATGAGAAAATCATAGCATATATTTGAAAAAAAATAAAGTAAAGTATGGTATATGGTAAAAATAGCCAAAAAGATATTGACAATTGTGTGTATTTGCACTAAAATACACTTGACATTAATAATAAGAGACTGGATGAAAGAGTGGACCCGCGCCACTCTTTCTTGTATGTTAGGAGGCGCCTGAGTGTCAAAAAAAGAAGTATATGAAGCAAAAACGGAAGAGATCCTCTTACCGATAGTGGAGTCTTTCGGAGTGTCCATCTATGACGTGGAATACGTAAAGGAAGGCAGTGACTATTACCTGAGAGCCTATATCGACAAGGAAGGCGGGGTTGACATCCTCGACTGCGAGAATGTGAGCAGAAAACTTTCCGATGCCCTCGACGAGGCAGACTTTATCCCGGATGCATACATCCTGGAGGTATCAAGCCCGGGGCTTGGCAGAACATTAAAAAAAGACAAGCATCTGCAGGCATCCATCGGCGAGGAAGTTGAGATCAGGCTTTACAAAGCTGTGGACAAGGTAAAGGATTTTGGCGGAATACTTAAAAGCTTTGATGAAAAAAGCATCACCATCGAAAGCGAAGGAAAGGATATCACCTTCGACAGAAATGATATCGCACTTGTAAGACTGGCCCTTGATTTTTAATAACAATAGATTTTTGTAAAACAAACGGTAATGTAGCCGGAACGGAGGAAATGATGAACAAGGAATTAATGGAAGCACTTGATATTTTGGAGAAGGAGAAGGATATCAGCAGAGATACTCTGTTTGAGGCCATCGGAAATTCTCTTATGACTGCCTGCAAGAACCACTTTGGCAAGGCAGACAATGTCAAGGTTGAGATAAATCATGAGACATGTGATTTTCTCGTATATGCAGAGAAGGAAGTGGTTGAGACTGAGGATGACATCACAGATGATGTGCTTCAGATCACTTTGGAAGATGCAAAGAAGATCTCAAAGAAGGCAAAGGTTGGAGACGTTGTAAAGGTGGAGATCAAGTCCAAGGAATTCGGACGTATCGCTACCCAGAATGCAAAGAACGTTATCCTTCAGAAGATCCGCGAGGAAGAGAGAAGCGTGATCTACAACCAGTACTTTGAGAAGGAAAAAGACGTTGTCACAGGTGTTGTACAGCGTTATGTAGGAAAGAACATCGCCATCGATCTCGGAAAGGTTGATGCAATGCTCAACGAAGTGGAGCAGGTTAAGGGTGAGGTATTCAAGCCCACAGAGCGAATCAAGGTTTACATCGTGGAAGTTAAAAATACCAACAAAGGTCCCCGTATCACCGTAAGCCGTACCCATCCCGAACTTGTAAAGAGACTTTTCGAGTCAGAAGTTACAGAGATCAAGGACGGAACAGTTGAGATTAAGAGCATTGCCCGTGAGGCAGGAAGCCGTACAAAGATCGCTGTTTACAGCCACAACCCCAACGTTGATGCGGTTGGTGCATGCGTAGGTATGAACGGTGCCAGAGTAAATGCCATCGTTGATGAGCTTCGCGGTGAAAAGATCGATATCGTTAACTGGGATGAGAACCCCGGTCAGCTTATTCAGAACGCTCTGTCTCCCGCAAAGATCGTTGCGGTTTTCGCAGATCCCGACGAGAAGACAGCAAAAGTTGTAGTACCTGACTATCAGCTCTCACTTGCCATCGGTAAGGAAGGACAGAATGCAAGACTTGCAGCCCGCCTTACCGGTTACAAGATCGACATCAAGTCAGAGACTCAGGCAAAGGATGCTCCCGGATTCCGTTATGAAGATTACATGGATGACTACGAGGGCGAAGAGGAAGACATCTACGAAGAAGAGTATGTTGAAGGTGTAGAGGAAGACACCGAGGAGTAATATTTATGGCAAAAAAGATTCCTTTAAGACAGTGCGTCGGATGCGGTGAAATGAAGAGTAAAAAGGATCTGATGAGAGTGCTCAGAGAGACCGACGGGAATTTCACTTTGGATGCCACCGGCAAAAAGAACGGCAGAGGCGCTTATGTTTGCAAAAATTTTGAGTGCCTGAAGGCAGCCAGAAAGAACAAAGGACTTGAACGTTCCTTCAAGGAAGTGATCCCCGAGGAAGTGTATTCAAATCTTGAAAAGGAGTTTGAGAGCCTTGATACAGAATAAAGTTTTATCCATGTTGGGACTTTGTATGAGAAGCCGCAGGATCGTAAGCGGCGAAGATACCTGTCTGGACGCGGTCAAAAGAGGAACCTGCATGCTGATGATCGTTGCAGAGGATGCTTCGGACAACACAAAGAAGCTTTTTCACGACAAATGTTCGTATTACGAGGTCCCCATTGCGGATTTCGGGACCAAGGAAAGTCTCGGACATGCCATCGGAAAGGATTTCAGAGCTTCCGTAGGTGTATGTGACGAAGGATTTGCAAAAAAGATCATTGAATTATTGAATCAGGAAAAGTAAGAAAAGAGGGAAAGCATGGCCAAAATTAAAGTATATGAGCTTGCAAAAGAATTAGGAATAGAAAGTAAAGAGGTGACTTCCTTCCTCGCCGGAAAGGGAATCGAAGGAAAGACCCCTCAAAGCGGCTTGGAAGAGCAGGATGCTGCAACTGTAAGAAACGCATTTGCAAAAAAGAGTTCCGCTCCCGCAGCTGAACCCAAAAAAGAAGTTAAGGGTGAAGCTTTGGCGGAAAAAACTGCAAAAAAACAGGAGGCTGCTCCAAAGAGCGAGGCTTCTCAGAAAACTGAGGATGCACCAAAGAAGAAAAAGAATATCATCTTCGTAAGTAACCCTCAGAATTCCAGAGTGCCCGGCGGAAGACCCCAGGGTGGAAATAACCACAGCCAGGGAGGATACGGCAATAACCGTCAGGGAAATTATAACAATTCCCGTCCTCAGGCACCTGCCCACAGAACACCCATTAAGCCCCTTACACCTCCCTCACCCACACCCAGTGTGCAGATGGTTTCAAACACTCCTGCACCTAAGGCAAAGGCAGAGGATAAGGTGAATGTAAATGCAGCACCTGCAAGAAATGCAGAGGCTCCAAGGACTGAGGAAAGACCTGCGAGAAATTTTGACAATAATCAAAGACCTCAGGGCGAGAGAAGCGACAGAGGAAACTTCAACCGCTCCGACAGACCCCAGGGAGACAGAAACGGAGTTTCAAGACCTCAGGGCGAGAGAGGAGAGAGAGGAAACTTTAACCGCTCCGACAGACCCCAGGGAGACAGAAACGGATTCTCAAAGCCTCAGGGTGACAGAAATGCAAG
>JAGDCK010000053.1 GCA_017958585.1 Lachnospiraceae bacterium | reverse complement strand
TAAGGTTGGGCTCGGGAGCTGCACCTAAGTTCTCAAGTGTATGTAAATAACGGAAGCTCATCTTTGTAACCATGTGACGGCCGTCAACACCAACACCACCGAGGGACTCGGTTACCCATACGGGATCGCCTGCGAAAATCTGGTTGTACTCAGGAGTACGAGCGAAACGTACGCAACGCAACTTCATGATGAAGTGGTCAACGAACTCCTGAATCTGCTCCTCTGTGAAAGTACCGTTCTTAAGGTCTCTCTCAGCGTAGCAATCAAGGAAAGTAGATGTACGTCCAAGTGACATAGCAGCACCGTTCTGCTCCTTAACTGAGCAAAGGTATCCGAAGTATGTCCACTGGATAGCTTCCTGTACGTTTGCAGCGGGCTTAGAAATATCGCAGCCATAGGAAGCAGCCATCTCTTTCATCATCTTAAGAGCAACGATCTGCTCAGAAATCTCTTCACGAAGACGGATAACATCGTCTGTCATGATCTTGCTTGTAGAAGCCTTCTGGTCCTCTTTATCCTCGATAAGTCTGTCGATACCGTAAAGAGCAACTCTTCTGTAGTCACCGATGATACGTCCACGTCCGTAAGCATCAGGAAGACCTGTGATGATATGGGAAGAACGACAAGCTCTCATCTCTGCGTTATAAGCATCGAAACAACCTGCGTTGTGTGTTTTTCTGTGTGTTGTGAAGAACTCGCTGATTTCGGGATCTACTTCATATCCGTTGTCTGCGCAAGCTTTCTCTGCCATACGGATACCACCGTAAGGCTGCAATGAACGCTTGAAAGGCTTATCTGTCTGGAAACCTACGATAGTCTCCTTGCTCTTGTCAAGATATCCGGGTCCGTGTGAAGTGATTGTAGAAACAACCTTTGTGTCCATATCAAGAACACCGCCTGCTTCTCTCTCCTTCTTCTGTAAGTCAAGAACCTGATTCCACAGATCTTTTGTGTTCTGTGTAGGTCCTGCCAGGAAAGACTCATCTCCATCATAGGGAGTGTAGTTTTTCTGGATGAAGTCACGTACGTTAACTTCTCTGTCCCATTTGCCGGGTACAAAATCATTCCATTCTGATCTCATTCTGAATATAGCCTCCTATTAAATTTGAATTAGTGTCTATGGGTTCTAATTCTGTGTGTATACATTATATTTAGATTTCAAATTTCAGTCAAGGCGACGCGTGTACTTTTTTCGGTACAAAAGGGGAGTTTTATAAAGGTTTTATAAAGGTTTTCTTGTCATAATCATAAAACTGTATTATACTTTACCCACTTGGAATAAAATAAACGAACATATGAAGGAGATAGAAAAAATGAGCGGAATTACCAAAGATATGACAATTGGCGAGATCCTCATCTCAAATCCCGATGTTGCACCCGTTCTCATGCAGGCCGGAATGCACTGCCTCGGATGCCCCGCTTCACAGGGTGAGTCCCTTGAAGAGGCTGCTGCTGTTCACGGTATCGATATAGATGAACTTATGGCAGTGATCGAGAAATTATAAGGATCATGATCTCATGACACAAAAAAGGCTTCAGCGGATGCTGGAGCCTTTTTAAATAGCTAATTTCAGTTATTCACGGTTCGAAAGTTTCTTTAAGGCGTTACCTTTTATAAGGAGCTTGTGGCGCTCGGAGATGAAGGGCTCGCCCTTTATGCCGTTTGAAGCCGCGTATTCTGTCAAAGTGTTGCATGCTGCCAGGAAGCTTCTGGGGTCGTCCCCCTCGCTTACCACCAGAATGTATTTGCCGTTTATGTTATCCAGATACAGGGAGTCATCACCGTTAAAGCCTTCGCCGCAAACCTCTGCCGCACCGATTATATCGGAGACAGAGTTAAAATAGAAGGAACGGATACGTTTTTCCTCACCCTTCTCGGGAGCATTTTCTATGGTCTCCGTCACGATCTCGGGAGCTTTTGCCACACTCTGTGTCTGCTTGAACAGATCAAGGATCTCCTTGTCCGCATCTTCATCGTCGTCATCCTCGTTCTCGAAGGGATCGGGAGTAAAACGTGAAAATCTGGTGTCCAGTTCTTCCGGGTCGTTTACCTTGGTGATTATAAGTACCAGACATTCTCTATTTAAGGGAACGGCTTCGATCATGAGAGGGGACTCGTTTACTTCGAATCCGAATTCCTCGCTTGCCTGTTCCATCATATCGCGAAACAGTCCCCTGGCTTTGTCAGAACCGTATGCAAGTTCACTGACTTTTATCTGTCTGCTGGCCAGGTCTTCCTTTGTTAAAGTGCAGCGGATTTGGCTATCATTAAGTTTTTCTATCTTCATATAAGCATACCGTCCTTTCCGCATCATGTTTAAAGTACAACCATATTAGCCTTTGTTATTTTTTAAGTCAATAGAAGAAAAAACTATTTTATAAAATTTTTCTATTTGCGCTTTTTTACGCTAAAAAACAGTTCTTTCCATAAATATATATCGGACAGATTAACCCCTCTGAACAGGTACTGAGCAAAAGAGAGGGCAAAATGCGTAAAAACTTTGCAATTTGTGACGTTAAAGTATAAAATTGAGAAAGTAAATCAATTTAACTTTTGGAAAAAAGGAGTCGCTAAAATGCTTTTCAACTCTTTTTCTTTTCTTATATTTTTCCCTGTGGTTATAGCGGTATTTTTTATAATTCCGCGAAAGACAAGATACATATGGCTTCTTGCGGCAAGCTACTATTTTTATATGTGCTGGAACGTAAAGTATGTGCTGCTGCTTTTGGGAACCACCGCCGTGACTTACCTTGGGGCGCTTTTTATAGAAAGGGCAAAGGAAAGAACGGTATTAAAAAAACTGATAACAGCATTAAGCGCCATAGCGGTGCTTTCGCTTTTGGGATATTTTAAATATGCAAATTTTGCCATAGACAGTTTGAACAGGGTTTTTCTGGAACTTCGCGGGGTTACGCCTTTTAAGGCTTCGGACGTGCTTCTCCCCATGGGAATATCATTTTACGTGTTCCAGGCCTTGGGATACGTGATAGACGTTTACAGAGAAGACATAAAGGCGGAAAAAAATCCCTTAAGGTATGCTCTCTTTATATCATTTTTTCCTCAGCTTGTGGCAGGACCCATTGAGAGAGCCGGGAAGCTGATGGGGCAGTTAAACCGGATCCATGAAGTGGATCTGTGGGATGCGGACAGGATCCAAAGGGGTGCGCTCACCATGCTTTACGGATTTTTTATGAAGATGGTGATAGCCGACAGGGCGTCCGTGTTTGTAAACACTGTATTTGACCCGGAGATGTATTCTACATACGGCGGATTTATGTATGCGGTGGCAGCAGTGCTGTTTTCAATCCAGATCTACTGCGACTTTGCAGGCTACACTTATATAGCAATAGGAAGTGCCGGGGTGATGGGAGTGGAGATCATGGACAATTTCCACACGCCATATCTGGCTTTAAATATCAGAGATTTCTGGGACAGGTGGCACATTTCACTTTCCAAATGGTTCAGGGATTATCTGTATTTTCCCCTGGGCGGAAGCAGAAAAGGCAGGGTCAGAAAATATATAAATATCTTCGTCGTGTTTTTGCTAAGCGGCCTCTGGCATGGCGCGGCATGGCATTTTGTGCTGTGGGGAGCGCTCCACGGCATTATGAGGATAGCGGGCGAAGCGACAGGTGCTGTCAGACAAAAGATTTACAGCGCGCTTAGATTTAAAACAGAAACTTTTGCCACCAGACTCTGGCAGAGGGCGTGCACATTCGTGATGGTGACTCTGGCCTGGATAGTATTTAGAGCAGAGAGTATCGGTCAGGCTGTAAGCATCATAAAGGGGATGCTTACAACATATAATCCCTGGGTACTTTTTGACGGAAGCCTGTATACCTGCGGTCTTGATGAAAAGGATTTCCATGTACTTATCTATGCCATCCTTTTCATGATACTTATCGATGTGCTCCTGTATGGAAAAAAGAAGCTCACGGAGGCATTTGCCGCACAGAACCTGTGGTTTAAGTGGCTGGTATTTATTGCAGGCATTTGCTTTATTGCGGTATTTGGAGTGTACGGACCGGACTTTCAGGCGTCCCAGTTTATATATTTTCAGTTCTGAAATTTCAGGTAAAAAGCCAAAACAGTAAACGGAGGATTTTTACAGGTGTTTGACAAAATAAAGAAGGTTTTCCGGATCATTATTTTGTTTTTGATCTTTTTGTGCATATTGTGGATGGCGCTTGTGCGGATGAACAGGGTGTTTTCCGTAAAGGCCGCGGGGGCTGTGCAGGAGAGATTTTGCGATATGAAAAAGGACAGCTGCGATATAGTCTTTGTGGGAAACAGTCATCAGTTTTGCAGCATCGACCCCATGCTTTTATATGAAGAGTTCGGGATCGAGAGCTTTATGCTGGCGACATCGGCTCAGACCGTGCCCATGTCATATTATGCAGTGATGGAGGCTGTCGAAATGCAGCATCCCGAAACCGTCATATTCGAGGTTTCGTATTGTGCAAATGATTTCAGGACCGTGACAAATGAGATGTCCCATTACTTTTTTGACGGAATGCCCCTTGGCCACATCAAAAAAGCGGCCATTGAGGATCTGATAGAGGACGAGCCCTTCTATTTTTATATTCCCTTCGGAATGTATCACACAAGGTGGAAGGAACTTGGGGAATCGGACTTTGGGGATTATGATGTAAACGAGAGAGGCGGAGTGTTTTTTACGGAAGTTACGCCAAATGTGGAGATACCCGTGATCGATATAAGCGAGAAGGAACCCATGCCGGAAGAGATGGAAAAGTACATGGACATGATGGCAGAGTATTGCAGGGAAAACAACGTGAATCTGATCCTGTACACCGCGCCGTTTAACACTCTTTACGACGGGGACGAAAACCTGGATGAAGATTTAAAGAGGCGCCAGCGGATTTTTAACTATGTCGGGGAATATGCAGACAGAAACGGCCTTGAATACCACAATCTCTTCTATGAGATTGATGCACTGGGAATAGACAATGAGACCGACTGGTTGGACAGGCAGCACTTTAATGCAAACGGTCAGAGGAAGTTTACCGAGTACATGGCAAATAGGGGATATATTCGAAAATAAACTGTTAAGTAAGTAAAAATAAGTGTATTATTAAGTTATTCACGAAGGGAGAGGTATTTTATGATCAAAGACGGAAAAGTGTTATTGGGAAAAAGCGGCGATGAGGAGATCTGTATTTATCCTAAAATGGCCAACAGACACGGACTTATTGCAGGTGCCACAGGTACCGGTAAAACAGTCACATTAAAAGTCATGGCGGAATCCTTTTCAAAACTGGGAGTGCCCGTATTTTTGGCGGATGTAAAGGGTGACCTGGCTCCCCTTGTAAAGCCGGGAGTGGAAAATGAAAATGTAAATTCCCGTGTGGAGAGTATGGGATTAAAGGATGCGGGTTATGAGTTTGATTCCTTTCCGGTAAACATGTGGGATGTTTACGGAGAAAAGGGAATGCCTTTAAGAACAACGATCTCAGAGATCGGACCCTTGCTTTTATCCAGGATCATGGGACTTAACGATACACAGTCTGATATTTTAAATATCGTATTCAAGATTGCGGACGACGAGGGACTTTTACTTATCGATACAAAGGATCTGAAATCCATGATCCAGTACGTGGGTGAGAACAGACAAAACTATGCGACAGCCTACGGAAACATTGCTCAGGCTTCACTTAATGCCATCACCAGGGGCGTGGTTTCCCTTGAGAGTGAGGGCGCAGACAAATTCTTTGGGGAGCCTGCATTAAGCATTGCGGATTTTCTCTGCACCGACAACAGGGGAAGAGGTATGATCCAGCTCCTTGATTGCCAGAAGCTCATATTAAGCCCCAAGATGTATTCCACATTCCTCTTGTGGCTGATGTCTGAGCTTTTTGAGAATCTTCCCGAGGTGGGAGACTGCGACAGACCGAAGATGGTATTTTTCTTTGATGAAGCTCATATGCTCTTTGATTCGGCTTCAAAAGATCTGCTGGACAAGATCGAGCAGGTGGTTAAGCTTATCAGATCAAAGGGTGTGGGAATCTATTTCATAACACAGAATCCAAAGGATATCCCGGACGGAATTCTGGCTCAGCTTGGAAACAAGGTTCAGCATGCACTGAGAGCATACACCCCCGCAGAACAAAAGGGTGTAAAGGCAGCGGCACAGAGCTTTAGAGAAAATCCTGAGTTTGACACATACACGGTTTTACAGGAATTAAGCACGGGAGAAGCCTTGGTATCAGTTCTTGACGAGAGCGGAGTTCCCACCATCGCAAAGAGAGTAAAGATCTGCCCTCCCGAGAGTTTTATGGGTACGATTGATGACTCGGAGAGAACACGCATTATCAATAACAGTCTCCTCTACTCAAGGTATTCCAATTTCGTGGACAGGGATTCGGCATATGAATTCCTGGAGAGAAGAAATACTCAGATAGCTGAGAATGCCATCAAAGAGGAAGAGCAGTTAAACGAGACAAAGAGACGTCAAAAAGAGATCGAGGCTAAAAAGAAAGCCGGCCAGAAGGCGGTTCAGAGTGTGGCAAAGACCACTGCAGGAACCATCGGAAGACAGGTTGGAAAGACTATCGGAGGCTCCATCGGAGGGTCGTTCGGAAAGACTCTTGGAGGAAACCTGGGTGCAAGTCTTGGAAGAGGAATTCTGAGCACTCTTTTTGGCGGAAAATAAAATTTATAGTTTATGGTATCCACGGGAGTCTGCATTTTTTTGCAGGCTCCTGTTTTAGTTTGCGGGAAAGTTTTTTTCATTACAAAAAGCGCTCATCATGTGCTCACGGAAGACGCCACTCACAAAATAGTTTACGGCGCATAAAACATAGAGATTCAATAAAAAAATTGTTGAAATGGATACAGTCATAAATTATAATAAAACAAGTAAATGACTCCGGCGTATAGCACGGAGAGGAGGACAGTTTTTTTATACAGGATTTTTCCTAAATAACTTTTGAACACTTTTCTTGGAACGATTCGTTCCTTCATCCCAAACGATTATTATTTTACTTAAATTCAGGATGTCTTATTGGCGCAGTGCCTTTGTTTCTAGGTTGTTCAACTAATTTTTTCACATTAATAATTCAAATTTTTAATGTGCGCCCCGGAGCGTTTACCTAAATGAATAATTGCGGAAACCTATATTGATATATCACATTTTCTTTTTGGAAATAGGTTTTTGAGAAAGGAAGGTATATTCGTATGGCAAAAGAGTGTCTTCTGCCTGATACCGTGGGTGGTGTATTGGAATTTTGGCAGCTGTTGGGTTGCGAAGATGCGGTATATTACGTGGACGATATTGAGACATGTTCTTTTACTGCGGCATCTGCCATAGTCCGTGAGGATAATGACTATATGGCGGATTATGTGACTGATGACACGGGCAGAATTGCACAAGTACGCCTGGATAAAGTAACGTTACGTCAGGTTTTGTGAATTATTATGTAACAGGGTTGCCTCTCGTGTTGGTTGTATATTCACAAAATCTTAATGACTGGAATTCTTCAGGTGTGTTAGAATAGAGATGTCGCTTTGGCGGCTTCTCTATTTTATTTTGACGAGGTAATGATAATGAAAAAAGCAGTACCTGTGCTTGTGGCACTTTTTTTGATATTTTGCATAGCCGGCTATTACGGCATAAAGATCGTAGCTGACAAATACTCCTACAGTAAGGAGAGAGTAGACCTTAATGAGTACTACGGCGTTGACGATGAGTCAAGGCGTCTGATCCTTGGAAATGAGATAACGGATG
Source organism: Lachnospiraceae bacterium (assembly GCA_017958585.1). Classification (GTDB taxonomy): domain Bacteria; phylum Bacillota; class Clostridia; order Lachnospirales; family Lachnospiraceae; genus RGIG10340. The sequence continues at coordinate 8,057 of JAGDCK010000053.1, read as the reverse complement.
AATATCTGAGAGTAAGGGATGGCATCTGCTATTGGGAGATCGACAAGGTAAGAGAGTATTTAAATGACGTCTTCTATGTGAGTGAGGATGAGCAGATGATCCTCTTTACGGATGCCGTAAAGACCTATGAGACAGCCTTTGGATCCGAAGTGATAAATGAGGGTGGTCAGGAGAGAGATTTAGGATTTGTTGGATGCTTTAAAGAGGGTGATACACTTTATGTGGCCCTTGACTATGTAAAGATATTCACAAATTTTGAATACAGCTTAAATCCTCACACCGTGGTCCTTAAAAACACCTGGGGTGAAAAGACTCTATCAGATATCGCAAAGGATACAAAGCTCAGAGTAAAGGGCGGGATCAAGAGCGAGATCATGGTGGATCTTTTAAAAGGCGACGAAGTGGAAGTCGTTGACAAAATGGAAACATGGAGCAAGGTAAAAACCTCTGACGGTTATCTTGGATATGTGGAGAATAAATTCTTAGATAATGAGAGGGTTCTTGCAGAAACACCCGTTACCGATTATGCGGCTCCGGTCAGAAACGATATCATAATGGATGGCAAGGTTTGCCTTGGCTTTAATGCCATAGGAGGCGTCGGAGGAAACGATACATTTTTTGATGCAGCCTCAGAGGGAACTGCCATGAACGTGATCGCACCCACATGGTTTTCCATAAATGACAATGAGGGCGGATTCAGAGATTTTTCATCACCTGCATATGTGGCAAATGCCCACGGAAAAGGACTTAAGGTCTGGGCTGTATGGGATGATTTTAATTACAAGAATGAAAACAAAGCGGATGTTGATATAAACGAAGTGTTAAAGAAAAGCTCTTCCAGAAGAAAGCTGGAGGAGGGGATCGTAAGCAAGGCCACAAGTCTTGGAATAGACGGTGTAAATCTTGACTTTGAAAAGATCACGAGCGCCGGAGGCGTTCACTACATTCAGTTTTTGAGAGAATTGTCGATCCTTTGCTCCGAGGCGGGACTGGTGCTTAGCACGGACAATTATCCTCCAAAGGATTTTAACACCTATTACAGGCTGGATGTGCAGGGTAAGGTCTGTGACTATGTGGTGATCATGGGATACGATGAACACTGGCACGGATCAGAGAATCCCGGAAGCGTGGCAAGCCTTAACTACGTTTCAGAGGGCATCACAAAAACTGCTGAAAAGATGCCTGCAGGAAAGATAATAAATGCGGTTCCCTTCTATACCATTTTGTGGAAGACAGAGAATACAACGGTTACGGACAGCTATATAACTGTCGAGAATACCGCGGATTTCATATCGAGAATGCCTGTTTCTTACGAGTGGGATGAGGAATGCGGACAAAACTACGCAGAGTGGCAGTCAGGAGATGCCTTCTATCAGATCTGGATCGAGGATGCCAACTCCCTGAGCGCAAAGCTTAATGTCATGGATGCAAATGATGTGGGAGGCGTTGCAGTCTGGAGACTGGGATACGGAAATGCCACTGTGTGGAGCCTTCTTGATGTGTACATGCAGATGAATAATTAAGAGAAGAGTTAAATATATCAAAAAATAACCATAAAATAACCACCGGGTCCTTTAAATGCTTTCGCAGATAAAGGGCCCGGTGATTATTTATAAGGAGTCCATTTCAGAATGGGATTATTCGTAATTGTTTTCCAGTCTCTTTAACAGGAATGATGTGATAAAGAATACTCCGGCGCCTGCAAGTGCATACCATACATAAACAGGAACCTCATCGCCTGTCTTAGGCACATCATCCAGTTCGTCGTCGGCTGCCGTATTTTCCGTAGCGGTTGTGGCAGCTGCGGGAGCCTCTGCAGGAGCTGTGGTGGAGTAATCGGATGTTGCTGTTAAGAGCGCACCGTCTTTTACGTTAAATTTGCCTTTTGCAAAGGTGTAATACTCGGGATAGTAATTGGTGTAAGAATTGTCGACTTTGTATTTGTCAACAGTTCCGTCCGCCGTGATACCCATGGTGTAGGAGGTGCTGTAGTGACCGGTTACATTAGCGATGTTTCCGTGGATCGTAACCTTTCCGTTGTCATACACATGGAGGTTTGTGACATCACCTGTAACCGACAGGAACTGACCGCCCAGAACATAACAGTCGACAACGCCTTTTTTTGCATATACTACGGGGCATCCGCCTGCGGTATTTTTTGCTGTCAGGTTTCCGATGGAAACGTTAAATGTCAGGTCCGGAGCATTTCCGGCATTTGTATTGTCGATAACGATGTAATCACCGTCTTTTAAGACTTCGTTCAGATAATAGGTCTCTCTGTTGTAAGCCGTATCGTCCCAGGTGGAACCGGGGATATAGCGCCAGTCCGATTTGGAAGTATCATATCTCAGACAGTAGGTTGCGGGTGAATCTGCCTTTGCATGGATGGATGAGATGCCGGGCAAAATGACAAGTGCCAGACACAGGCAGGTGGTTAGAAGTGCGGAAAGTATCTTTTTCATTAAAATCCTCCTCGTAAACAATGGTTTTTATTCTAAAATAAATACCTATCGAAATGAATTGTAGCAGGCTTCGCTTTCTGTCTCCTTTGCAACCACCACAAAGCGTCCGTTTTCTACGTGCTTTGAACAGGTGGACAGGGTTAGAAATCTGTCGCCGAAGCTTGCCGTGACACCGGTATCGTACAGGGACATGTCCTTTACATTATTGTAAAAGTCGTCGAACTGCTCCTCGGTGTCCGCATTAAAGAATTTGTAATACTTAAAGCGTGTATCGGATTTTTTATATACGGCGGATTTAAAGACCGCCATTACTTTATAGCTTCGCTTTTCGCTTTCCGTGAAAAGATAAATGGTATCGTGCTCTTTGCAATAATTCTCGTCGGAATATTTGTCCAGCTCCCCAAACATGGATCCCGACCTCATATTGTGTCCGTGAATGATCAAATTTGTGGTGGCAGGTTCTGCTTTTGAATCCGTATCCAGTATGAGACACCCTTCATAAAGCTCCTCTTTTTCAAAGGATCTGTGGAGATAATAGTTCTCATCCTCCGGAGTCCACATGACAGGATAGTCAATTTTCGTATTATCGGGAATATTTATCCATGCTACCATGTCACTGTTTTCCAGAAAATAATCCTTGTAGGGGTTATCTATATATGTGACGGGATAATCCTCGTTTTCATCTTCGGATACATCATCTTGTACAGGAGGTTCGTTATCCTGATCGCTTAAATACACCTCATCGGCTTCGGTTTCGGTGTCATTCTCCCCGGAAACAGGTGTCAAAGTGACAGGATTTTCCTCAATATCATTATCGGATAATTGAATTGTTTCTTTTAGTATATAATCTTTAAATGCAAGAAAAAATGCAGAAACAACAAGAATAAACCCTGCAAATATTGCCAAAACTCTCCAAAAATGAATGTTTTTTCTCATAATTTCATTATAGCATGATATTTTGTCTTATCAAGCAAATTATTTAAAAAGAGTACTAATTTATCACTTATAGATTGATTTATTTTAATGTTCCTTTTATTTTGCTTTGCGCTGTGCTATAATTTTCCAAGGAGTGTGCGCAGGGGGAGGACAGGCACAGAATAAATCACAAAATGAATACGAAAATATTTCATATAGAAAATAACGAAAACATAACAGCAAAAGAGGATGAGATGCTGCGGGAAGCCGGAGAGATACTTAAAAACGGCGGACTGGTCGCTTTCCCCACGGAGACGGTTTACGGTCTCGGCGGCGATGCTCTCAATCCTACATCTTCAAAGAAAATCTATGCCGCGAAGGGAAGACCTTCCGACAATCCTCTGATAGTACATATATACAGATTTGAGGATATCTACAAAATAGTAAAAGAAGTTCCCGATATTTGTAAAAAATTGGCGGATCAGTTCTGGCCGGGACCCCTTACCATGATCCTGGAAAAGTCAGATGCCGTTCCTTTCGAGACCACAGGAGGGCTTGGCACCGTGGCGGTCAGATTCCCGTCTCACAAAACAGCTCAAAAATTGATAGAATACGCAGGAGGGTATGTGGCAGCGCCCAGCGCAAATGTCTCGGGACGGCCAAGCCCCACTGTATTTAAATATGTGGATGAAGATATGAACGGCAAGATAGAAGCCATCATTGACGGCGGAGAGGTCGGAATAGGTCTTGAATCCACCATAATCGATCTGACTGTGGATCCGCCACAGATACTTCGCCCCGGATTTATCACAAAGGAGAAGTTCGAGGAGATCATCAGCAAAGTCGATGTGGACATAACCACAATGAAGGGCGATACGGGCAAGGCTCCCAAGGCGCCCGGAATGAAATACAGACATTACGCTCCAAAGGGAGACCTGACGATCGTGTCGGGAAAACCGGAAAGCGTTGTTTCATATATTAATGAACAGGTGGCAAAGGACAAGGCGGCCGGTGAGAAGGTAGGCATCATATGCACCGATGAACTGAAGGCCGGATACCTGGGGGCGGACTGTGTAAAGAGCGCAGGTTCCAGAACCGATGAAGAGGCTATTGCCAGACACCTGTATACCATGCTCAGACAGTTCGATGATGAGAATGTCACGAAAATGTATTCCGAGAGCTTTGACAGCTCAGGGTTTGGGCAGGCTATTATGAACAGATTGCTGAAGGCCGCGGGCCACAAGGTGATCAATGTCTGAAACATATAATATAGTAGGAAAGGCAGGACTTTAATCATGAAAATTGCTATGGGTTGTGATCACGGCGGTTTTGAACTTAAAGAAAAGATCAGGAAACATCTTGAGGATAAAGGTTTTGAAGTTGACGACAAGGGATGCTATTCAAAAGACAGCGTTGACTATCCTGTATTTGCCCATGCGGCAGCAAAGGCGGTGGCAGACGGAAGCTGTGATTACGGTATCGTGATCTGCACCACAGGAATCGGCATCAGCATCGCTGCAAACAAGGTTCCCGGAGTAAGATGCGCACTTTGCACGGATTCCCTTCAGGCAAAGATGACAAAGCTTCACAATGATGCAAACGTTCTTGCGCTGGGTGCAGGTATCGTTGGAGAAAACCTTGCTCTTAACATTGTGGATGTATTTTTGGAGACACCTTTTTCAGGTGAAGAGAGACACGCAAGAAGAGTAAAACAAATAGAGGAAATCTAAGGAGGATATTTTTTATGGCAAAAGTAGTGGTAATGGATCATCCCCTGATTCAGCACAAGATAGGTCTCATCAGAAGAAAAGAGACCGGAACAAAGGACTTCAGACAGACCATCAGCGAGATCGCGATGCTCATCTGTTATGAGGCAACAAGAGATCTGAAGCTTTCCGATGTGGAGATCGAGACTCCCATCTGCAAGGCTACTGTAAAGGAACTTTCCGGAAAGAAGCTTGCGGTTATTCCCATTCTTCGTGCGGGACTCGGAATGGTTGACGGAATGCTCAATCTGATCCCTGCCGCAAAGGTAGGCCACATCGGACTTTACAGAGATCCCGAGACCAAAAAACCCGTTGAGTATTATTGCAAGATCCCTGCAGACTGTGCAGACAGAGAGATCTTTGTGGTAGATCCCATGCTTGCAACAGGCGGTTCAAGCGTGGCTGCAATCCAGATGCTCAAGGACAAGGGATGCAAGAACATTCATTTTATGTGTATCATCGCTGCTCCCGAAGGCGTAAAGGCAATGCAGGAGGCTCATCCCGATGTTGACATGTATGTCGGAGCTCTTGATGAGAAACTTAATGAGAACTGCTATATCGTTCCCGGACTCGGTGATGCCGGTGACAGAATTTTCGGTACTAAATAAGACTGATAGACTTTGGTGAGGGCAGAGTATGAGCGGCAAGAGAGAGGATTATATCAACTGGGACGAGTACTTTATGGGTGTGGCACACCTTTCGGGCATGAGGAGCAAGGACCACAACACACAGGTAGGGGCCTGCATCGTCAGCAGAAACAACAAGATCTTATCCATGGGATACAACGGATTCCCGGCGGGATGTTCCGATGACGATTTTCCCTGGTCAAGGGATGATGAGGATCAGATGAAGACCAAATATCCCTTTGTCACCCACAGCGAGTTAAATGCCATATTAAATTACAGGGGCGGATCCCTGGAGGATACAAAGATCTATGTGTCACTATTTCCCTGTAATGAGTGTGCAAAGGCACTTATTCAGGCAGGCATCAGAGAAGTGATCTATGACAGTGATAAATACAATGGAACACCCTCAAATATCGCCGCAAAGAAAATGTTTGATGCGGCCGGTGTGAAATACACTCCTTATGAGCATTCCGGCCGTTCGATAACCATAGAGGTATAGACTTAAGGGTTAATGTAAGGGTTATGAAGATAAGCAGACCAAATAAGCTGTTGATCTGTTGGGTGATGGCAGGAATACTGCTCTTTGCAAATTCCAATCAGATCGTGGCCTGGGCCACCAGCACCAAGGACAAACTGAATCAGGTGACCGAGGAGCGAAAAAACCTTGAGTCCGAGCTGGATGAAGCAAACGGAAACGTTGACCAGCTTAAGAGTGAGCAAAATTCATTAAAAGGCGAGTTAAAAGGTCTTAATGCCAAGCTTACCGAGGTGAGCGACAGGCTCTCACAGCTTGAGAGCGACATAAGGGACAAGACCGTTGAGATCGAAGACACCACTGCCGAACTTGAAAAGGCAGTTGCCACAGAGGAGTGGCAATACGCCTGCATGGTGAGGCGTGTCAGGGATATGTATGAGAGAAATGACACATCCGTCATCAACTCGATCCTGGCATCGGGAAGTCTCTCGGAGGTCCTAAATGCCGCGGACTACTACGAAAGAATCGCCAATTATGACAAGAACAAACTCCAGGAATTCAAGGAGATCCACGCTCTGGTGGAAGCCCAGAAGTTAAAGCTCGAGACGGAAAAAGCAGAACTTGACGAATTACAGCTTCAGGCTGAATCGGAAAAAAACAAGGTCTCCGGACTCATAAGCTCCACTTCGAATACCATTGCCGCCTACTCAGATGATATTGAGAAAGCCGAGGAGGAGGCACTGGCTGTGGAAGCAGCCCTAAAGGCACAGGAGCAGGAGGAGGAAACCTTAAAAAAGAAACTGGCGGAAGAACTGGCCATGTCACAGCTTGCCGCAAATTCCACATGGAGAAATATTTCCGATGTGACTTTTGCGGAGGGCGACAGGTATCTTCTTGCAAATCTGATCTACTGCGAGGCCGGAGGAGAACCCTACGCAGGACAGGTTGCAGTTGGCAGTGTTGTCATAAACCGTGTGCTAAGCTCGGTTTATCCCGATACAGTGGTGGGCGTTATATATCAGAACAAACAGTTTTCTCCCGTTGGAAGCGGAAGACTTGAGCTTGCCCTTGCCGCAAACAAGGCAACGGCATCATGTTACAAGGCTGCGGACGAGGCCATGAGCGGAATGACAAATGTGGGCAACTGCCTGTATTTCAGAACTCCCATCGACGGCCTGACCGGCATCTCCATAGGAGGACATATATTTTATTAGAAACATGAAGGATTTATCCGTTTGGGTAAATCCTTTTTCTGTCGGAATTTACTTTATATTGACAAGGTTAACCTAGACATTTTATGAAATTTTGGATATAATTTACTTTAGACTGTTGCGCAAAAAGGACAATTTTCGAAAATGGCGAGAAAGAAAAAAGTCGACAGCAGTGTCTACCGGGCGCTGACACTTATATTACAATTCGGACTTAACATGATAGTCCCCATATTTATGATGACATTTCTGGGGATCTTCATAGACAATAAGGCGGGTACGAGGTATTTTGTCGTGATCCTGTTTTTCGTCGGTGCCATTGCAGGCGGGCAGAATGTCTACCGCATGGCAAAAGGTATTTATGACAAACCAAAAGAGGGCAAGACCTCAAAAAGAGAGAATGACAACACTGACAGAGAGACTAAAGCAAAGTAACAGAATTATATTGGAGATGGACACGGGGCTTATCCTGTGGGGGATCCTGACCAATATCGGGGGACTGTTCTTTGATCATAACCTTTATAAATACACGGCCGGAATCTGGTTCGGCGTGCTTTTTGCATTTATCACCGTGATACATATGTACAGGAGCCTCGACAGGGCGC
>JAGDCK010000052.1 GCA_017958585.1 Lachnospiraceae bacterium | reverse complement strand
TGCCCTTTGTGAGAGCATAATCAGCACATTTTTTGTATATTTTAAGGGTCAGATCACGAAGCTTTGAAGCGTATTCCTCGCCTTTTCCGGGGAATCTCTTTTCCAGATAAGCAACGCTTTCTTCGTAGGAAATGTTCTCGTCATGATCACCGATCTCAGCCTTTGTGGAAGGAGTGTAAATGGGCTCAGGCAGTTTGTCCGATTCCTTAAGTCCCTCGGGAAGCTTGATACCGCATACTTCGCCTGTCTTTACATAGCTTGCCCAGCCGCTTCCTGTGATATAACCTCTTACGATGCACTCAACAGGGAGCATATTAAGTTTTTTACACATCATGGAATTTCCGTCGAATTTCTCCTGTCTGAAAAACTCGGGCATATCATTTACATCCACTGAAATCATGTGGTTTGGAACGATATCCTTTGTGAAATCAAACCAGAATTTAGACATCTGTGTGAGAACCGTACCTTTTTTGGTGACGATGTTGTGAAGGATCACATCGAAACAGCTGATCCTGTCTGTGGCAACCATGATAAGATTGTCGCCGTTATCATAGATCTCTCTGACCTTTCCCTCTTTGATGGGCTTCATTTCCTGTGCGCTCATGTTCATATTCCCTTTCGTATTAAAAAATTGTAACTTCCTCGTAATTTCCCCAAGTATTTCCCCTAATAGATAAACAGATTTTCATTAAAAATTCAACCCCAAATTTCTAATCTGCGGTCTCATATCTGCTGACAAGCTCCAAAATTTCCTTTGCGTATCGCGGATACTGATCCGCCACTTCTCTCACCTCATTTTGAGCCACGTCCGCAACCTCTTTATTGTAATCCATCTGTTTTCTGAGATTCTGCCTGCGCTTTATAAGCTCATGCCTTATCTCCACCATTTCTTTCCTGTCAAGCAAAGCCTTTGTCTGCTTAACCCATCTGCCGGGATCCTTTATATGATAGTTGGAAAGCTTTGCCACAAGCTCCTTTTCATAGTATCTGCTTCTGGCCTCGGCCTCGCTTGCCATCTTCCTGAGTTCCTTCTCGTCGTTGTAGACCTTCCACTGCTTTTCAAGTCTCTTTGCGGAATCCGTTCCGAATTTCAGATACAGATAATCCAGGAGATTGGTATTGTTTACATAGCGGATCTTTACCTTATTTTGCAGAAGGATCAGTTTATTGATGGAATTTCCGACCTTCACTGCCTCCTTGTCGGCGTCAATGTATTTGACCGCCATGAAGGTGATGGCTCCGGCGCCTGCCACAACGCTTATAAAGATGCCCACCTCAGCGCCCTTCATCTGCAGACCGTACTGCATCACAAACATGATGATAAGACATACAAAGATGGCGCCGAGAACTATCAGAGTCATTCCCTTATAATTGCTTCTCATGCTGTCAAGCTCGTCCCTGCGGTATTCGTATGCATGGCGCTCTCCGTCCAGTTTTTTTAAGTCGTTTTTTATCTTTTCGTCGTACTCTTCAGCTTCTTTTATTTTTCTGATGCCATCCTCAATATCATCCTCAAGATCTGCAAGCCGCCTGAAATTGGATTCGTCTATGACAGTCTTTCTGCCTCGAAGTCTCTCCTTTTCCTCCACCAGCAGGTCCAGCTTTTTTGCGATAAAATTGATGCTCTCCCTCTCATCAAAAGGCAGAGCTTCAATCTCCTCAATGTCTGTAAGATAGGATGTCACCAGGGAATACTCTCCGGACAAAAGGTCTATCTCCTTTGAGGCATCCGCCATCTGTTCAAGGCATCCCGTAATATATCTGGTCCTTTGGATCTCGTCGTCAAAATCCACATCATCATGGGAATAAACGATACTGTCCCAGTTATCATCCGTCTTTTCTCTCTTTGCCGTATTAAACAGCCTTTTAAAAAATCCCATCTTTCTTCCCCAAATCACTCTGCCACGTCGCGTCTGTACATTTCCTTAAGTCGCACCGTGAGCTTATCTATCTCGTCGTAATACTCCTGCTTTTTGTCTATGCGCAGATCTAAAAGCCTGTTTACCTTCTCACGTTCCTCCGAGCTGTTAAAGGCAACCTGCAGATCCACCAGATATTTTTCAAGCCATACGGAATATTCATATCCTTCAGAATTCTCAGCCACAAAATCAAGGTATTCCTTGTCAGTTAATGAAAACTTCTTGCAGGCAATGTAGGCCTTGTAATGCACAGGATCCGGCTGTATTTCAAAAGCTTTTTTAAAACACTCCGCACCCTTTACATAATCGAATATCTTTGTGTAGGCAACACCCTCATTGTGAAGGACTGAAGCCTTTATCCTGTCTATAAAATCCGCGGACTGCCTGTTCTCCTCATCGCATCTTTCAAGGAGCAGTTCGTACTGCTTAATGGCAGCCACGATGCTGCCTGCATTTAACATAAAATCGATCTGACGCTTTCTCTTTTCAAGGCCGGAAAGTCCTGCTCCCTCCTTTAGCACTTTGTCGATATGCTTTACGGTATTTTCATCGTATAGCCCCACATGATCCATGATCACTGCCACAAAGGAATTTAATGAGGATTTGTTTCTCACCATGGTAAAAAGATCTTTTGCAAGCTCATCAAGACCTAAGTTAGAACCGATCCATTCCACAAGGTTTTCATCCATCAGGCTTGAGTCAATGAGAAACGCATTCTCATTTATGCAAAAGCACAGTTCCTCAATGCTGTGGATCCTCTTTTGAAGACCCGATATACAATATGGAGTTTCGGAATAAGCGCCTACGCTCAGGCAAAGCCTTGTCTTCTCCATCTTTTCCCCTTCTTAGTAAAGTTCTATCTCTTCCGTCCAGGTTCCAACAACAGGTTCCCTGAACTCTCCAAGTCCCAGATCCTCCACGGAAAACCTTAAGGTCTTCTCACCCTTCATGGAGGTCTTAAGTCTGATCCTTGTCAGATCACTTCCAAAATCCTTCAGGTTCAGAACGTGATTTCTCGCCTTTTGTCCAAGCAAAGGAGTGATCACAAGCTCTATCCTGTTTCCGCCGTTTATATAGGCCTGAATGTCATTTTCGGCCTCAAACCAGTTGACTCCGGCATCCATTAGTGGCATGTATACTTCCTCACCGTTTTTGAAGATCCTGATGCCCACATTCGCCTTTAATTTATCATTTCCAAGGAACACATGCTCCCTGTATTCATCATCCCCGGAAAGTTTTTCCATCATTCCGTAGCAGGCACCTTTGCAATAGAGGTTACTTCCCTGGAACACTCTTCTGCCCTTGCATAAGACCTTTACGGATTCCTTCATCCATCCGTCGCCGAATTCCTCTCCGACCAGGTAGACGCTTGAGATGTTGCCACCGCTTACAAGCCTCTCCGACAAAAGGGCAAATTCCTTGTCAAGGAGCATGAACTTTCTGTTTTTCTCATACTCATCCTCGGGTATGGGATAATATGATGAAAAAGGGATCACCTGTCTGTCCACAAATACCACGATGGGTTTTGTGCGTCTGTTACACTCCATGCGATAAACCGTCATGTCCGCGTTTTTGTAATCGCATAAAAGCACGGTCTTCATCCACAGTTCCCTGTCCTGATGGACCATGTAACTGTAAAAACTCTCCGTATGGCTCTGGAATCCGATGTTCTTACATTTGATCTTAAGATTTGCCATGACCTGTTTTAACACATCCAGGCTTTCATGGTTTAACTCGGGGCATGTGACCATAAATCCCTGCACCTTGTCGGGATTTGTGATCTGGCTTAGAAGCCCCAATGTTCGCCTTACAAACAAAGTTAAGAGTGCAACCGCCTCGTACTCCCTCTCCTCGATCACTATCTTTTCACCCTTTACGGCTTTTGAGAAAAGTCCGGTTATGGGCTCCAGGTCATTCTCCTGAGAGTAGTCCCTTGCTTCCTCTCCGTAATACCACTGATTTACCTCGGGGCGCTTGCAAAGGACCGTAGGGACATTGTAATCCTCTCCTCCCACGATGTCCGACAGATTCTCCATCTTGCCATCCCAGACAAGGAAGCTTAACTGCGTATACTCGTCCGTAATGTCAAGTCCCACTATTAACTTTTCATTTCCGGCAAGTTTCGCCATTTTTTCTTCCTTTCATCACATCATGGTAAAAATAGAGGAATTGGTATATTCCTTCATGTAATAGTCCTCCACCAGTCCGTCGGTGGTATCGTAATCCGCAAGGCTCTTGCTGATTACTATATCATTGATCATTCCGTAGAGACTCTTTGAGGACTGTCCGGACATATCGCTTCTCTGGATATTCCCGCTCTCGGTATATTCCTCGTTTACTCCGTCATCCTCTGTTATGTAATACTGCAATGTCTCTCCGAAAAACAGTATGAAATCCTTCACGCATACGCCGTTTACGACTTCTCTCATGTATTCCGTCACATACTCACCGCTGTCGCCCTCCTCGCCGGCCACAATGTAATGGATCTTTACCCTGTTGCCGTTTTTGGGTCTGTATTCGATGATGGTCTTGTCCTCCACGGACCTTGTGAGATCCCTGCACTCCGGAATATCCAAAAAGAATGTAAAGTAAATTCCCTGCCTGATACATTCATCTAAGAACTGCCTGATGACCGCCATGTCCTCAGTGCCTGTCTCTCCCGCATTTTCCGCAAAATATTTGATAAATGCAAGCTTACATACGGGTAAGAGCACCTCTCCTCTGTTAAAGGCAAATCTTATCTGCCTGAACACGAAATTGTCTATGACTTTGCCCTTTACAAAATAATCGTAGCTGCACTGAACCAGAAAAGCGTTGCAGATGATCTGGTTTCCGCCCTGGTTTACATAATATTTAAATATATCTATGCGCTCACCGATATATGCTCCCGTCACTAACATCTGGCTTATGAGTTTTTCGGTAAATCTGTATACGTCAAGTCCGAAGCTTATGGCCGCCTTCCAGAGGTCTCTGAGTTCCCTGGTGCAGCCGTCCTGGTACTGGCACAGATACTGCAAAACAGTATTGTTGTATTTACCCCTCTTAAAGGCATATCCCGCTGCCGCAACCAGCATATCATCCCGTTCCATTCCGCAGGTGAGTATCATCTCGCCCACAAGCCTTACTAAAACCTTCGGATCCACAAAATACGGACCAAACTCCTCCACATAACTGTATGCCAGCTCGTATTTACCACGAAGCACCATATATTTTATGGCGACATTTCTGCCGTCGTTTCCAAGCTCCGCCATGGGGATAACATCCAGATATTCGTCAAGCTCCCGCATTTTGTCCGAGTCGTAATAGTATTGCAAAAGCCTGATGCTGATTTCCTTTTTGACCCTGTCCTCCACGTCACTCTCGATGACTCTTCTGAACCTGTTTCCGTCATCGTCCATATTGGCATTCATCTCGTCATACACAAGATACAGGTCAAAGTCAGGGCACTTGCAGTCATATCCGGAAAGGGTCCTTAAAAACCTTCCCGGGATCATGAGTTTTTCTATGGTATACTCGATGCTCTTTGTAAAAAGATTTCCCGAGCCGTCCTCAAATACCAGTACGTTGTTGCTTCCGTAGATGCTGACCCAGGTCACTTTGTCCTTTATCATGTAGCACTCCGGCCTGATGCTTCCGGGCTTGTACACGTATACCTTCCATAGCCTGTCATCCTCCACGGTTACTCTGTGTGCA
>JAGDCK010000051.1 GCA_017958585.1 Lachnospiraceae bacterium | reverse complement strand
TTATCCGCAAAATGAGGCCCGTTCAGAGGTAAGGGTGAGACAAAATGCGGATAAGGGAGGTGAACCCTGTTAATCTTATCCGCAAAATGAGGCCCGTTCAGAGGTAAGGGTGAGACAAAATGCGGATAAGGGAGGTGAACCCTATCAATCTTATCCGCAAAAAGGTCTCGCTCAGAAGAAAAGGCGTGCGAAAATGCGGATAAAAGAGGTGAGATATCATTGTCTTATCCGTAAAACATTATATATCCGGACGAAAACTTTGTCGACAAAGTCGTCACGGAATGCCGGTTCGAAATAAAAATAGAATCAAAGAAATCTTCCATGCTGTAAAGCATGGGAATATTGAAAAAAGCGGCGCGGGTTGATATGATATTTACGAAAAACAGTTTACGAATCGAGAAGAGGGACAGACTTTGAAAAAGAGGTTATTATGGATATTTTTCCTGCTGATAATATCACTTACAAGCTGCGGAAAGAAAGCAGAGCAAAGTGGCTTAAGCCAACAGGAAAACGAAACAGTTGTGGCTTCAACTGAGGAGAATAAAACAGATAAAGAAAATGCTTCTGAAAACAGTGAAAGGTTAAGCGCGAAAGAAAGTGCGGAAGAAAGTGAAGAAGGAAGCGCTGAAGAAAACGAGAAAACTGTTTTATCCAAAAAATCAGAAGAGCCCGACTCCTGCACCATCATTATGGTGGGGGATATACTTCTTCACACTCCGGTGGAGAATGCGGCAAGAAGAGAGGACGGAACCTACGACTTTTCAGCCATATTTAAAAACACAAAAGATGATATTGAGTCAGCGGACCTTGCGATCGTAAATCAGGAAGTGATAATAGGCGGTGAGGAGCTTGGTGTCAGCGGATATCCTGCCTTCAATGCGCCATACGCGATAGGGGATGCCCTGGTGGAAGCGGGCTTTGATGTCATATGCCACGGAACAAATCATGCCCTTGACAAGGGAAAGAAAGGCATTGTAAACTGCCTTGATTTTTGGAGGGAGAATTATCCTGACATAGGTGTCATAGGAATCTATGATTCTGAAGAGTCTGCGGATAAGATATATGTAAAAGAGATAAACGGCATAAAAATAGCCATACTAAACTATACCTATTCCACAAACGGAATAGAAAAGCCTGCGGATATGCCCTTTGCAGTGAATATGCTCACGGAGAAAAACAAAGAATCCATAATCGAAGATATAAAAGAGGCTGAGGAGATAGCGGATTTTACAATTGTGTGTCCTCATTGGGGAGTTGAATACAACACCGGGGTCAGCGCAGATCAAAATAAGTGGACGGAAGTCTTCCTTGAAAACGGAGTGGATCTGGTGCTTGGAACTCACCCCCACGTGATCGAGCCCATCGAAATCTTTGAAGATGAGGAAACGGGACGGCAGATGCCGGTATACTTTTCCCTTGGAAATTTCGTAAACTGGACTTCCGGCACCGGCGAAGGCGTGTCGAACCGCATGGTGGGCGGAATGGCAAAGGTTAGCATCACAAAGGCAAACGGTGACCCGGAAGCCAAGGTGAAAGAAGCAGATGTGGTGCCCCTGATCTGCCATGTGGAGAGTGGCACTGACGGAGTTACCGTATACAGGCTGGAGGACTATTCAAGGGATCTGGCTGCAAAAAATGAGATAATAAAACAGGCTCCGGATTTTTCATATGAATATTGTGTAGACCTTGTGGAAAAGATGTGGTCATTGTATGATATATATACTCCGTAAACAAAAACATAAGTATAACAGTTAAATACGAAAAGTCTAAATACGAAAAGGAGAAGAAAATGTATCAGGCAAACGAAAAAAGATATGAAAACATGAAATACAACCGCTGCGGAAACAGCGGATTGAAGCTTCCCGAGGTGTCACTTGGTCTTTGGCACAATTTCGGAAGCTGCAACAATTATGACAATATGGAGGCCATGGTACATACCGCTTTCGACAACGGTATCACACACTTTGACCTGGCAAATAACTACGGTCCCGTGCCCGGCTCTGCGGAGGAAAATTTTGGCAGAATTCTGGACAAGGGACTCAGAGAATACAGAGACGAGCTCGTGATCTCCACAAAGGCAGGATACGGCATGTGGCCCGGCCCTTACGGGGACGGCGGCAGCAGAAAATATCTGATCTCAAGCCTTGATCAGTCCTTAAAGAGAATGAATCTTGAGTATGTTGATATTTTCTATCATCACAGATGGGATCCCGAGACTCCACTTGAGGAGACCATGATGGCCCTTGACCAGATCGTCAGAAGCGGCAAGGCTCTCTATGTGGGAATCTCCAATTATAACAAGGAGCAGACAATGGAAGCCGCTGCTATTCTTAAGGATCTGGGAACACCGTTTATCATAAACCAGCGCTCCTACAGTATCTTTAACAGAGAGATAGAAAAGGACGGATTAAAAGATTACGCATTCAAAAACGGTGTGGGCATCATCACATTCTGTCCTCTCCAGATGGGTCTTTTAACTGACAGATATCTTAACGGAATCCCTGCTGACAGCCGTGTCAGAACAAGCGGTGTGTTCTTAAAAGAAAATCAGATCACGGAGGAGACCATCGCAAAAGTAAGAGCATTAAATGAAGTTGCAAAGGGTCGTGGTCAGTCCCTTGCGCAGATGGCTCTTTCATGGATCATGAGAGACGGCGACATCACATCCGTGCTTATCGGTGCCAGCAAGCCTTCCCAGATCTTAGACAACCTTGGAATGTTAAATTCAAAGCCCTTTAGCGATTCAGAGCGAAAAACTATTGACGACATTTGTCAAAACTAATATAATCAAAAACGCAGAGTGTCCAAAGGTGGAAACTGCATCCACTTTTGGACATTTTTTTTGCAAAAATAAAAATTCTTGGAGAGACCCCAAAGGGGCGCCGAAGGTGTAAGGTTTTTCTTTACCGATCTCTCAGGCAAAAGGACAGGAGAAAGAATATGGAGAATTTTATTGAAAAAGTCACGGCCGTGAACGATGCGGTCAACAGCTTTGCATGGGGCTGGTTTGCGATCATCATGCTTCTTGGTACAGGTCTTATCTGTACAGTCATAACCAAATGTTTCCAGATATCCCACTTGGGTCACTGGTGGAAGGAAACAATCGGTTCAATGTTCCACAAAGACACTCACAAAAAACAGGACAAGGGTTCTGTATCCCAGTTCCAGGCGCTTTGTACAGCACTGGCAGCTACAATCGGTACAGGTAATATCGCCGGTGTGGCAGCAGCCATCTGTGTAGGTGGTCCCGGTGCGGTATTCTGGATGTGGATTGCAGCATTCCTTGGAATGATGACAAACTATTCAGAGAACATTCTGGGTATATATTTCCGTCGTAAAAATAAAGACGGCGAATGGTCAGGCGGTCCTATGTATTATCTGACTGACGGCCTCGGCGGATACAAGGGCCTTGCAAAAGTGGGCAAAGTACTTGCAGTTATCTTTGCATGCTTCGCAATCCTTGCTTCATTCGGTATCGGTAACATGGGTCAGATCAACAAGATCACATTGAATGTGGAGTCCGCATTTTTCAGCAATGTGACAGCACCTACATTTGCAGGAGTAAGTGTGGTTAACTGGATCATCGGCCTTGTGCTCATGGTGATCGGAGGATTCATCATCATCGGTGGTCTTCAGAGAATCGCTTCCGTAGCTGAGCGTGTTGTTCCTTTCATGGCTATCGCTTACGTTATCGGAGCCATCATCATCATGTTCTTCCACATTTCAACCATCGGAGCTATGTTTGCTTCAATTTTCAAATTTGCATTCGGAGCAAAGGCTCTTGCAGGTGGTGCAGCAGGTACAGCTCTTAAGCTTGCAGTAAAGAACGGATGTAAGAGAGGAATCTTCTCAAACGAAGCAGGTCTTGGTTCATCTGTTATGGTTCACTCAAACTCAAACGTAGTTGAACCTATAAAGCAGGGTATGTGGGGAATCTTCGAAGTATTTGCAGATACAATGGTAGTTTGTACCATGACAGCCGTCGTTGTTCTCTCATCAGGTCTTATCGACTTAGAGACA
>JAGDCK010000050.1 GCA_017958585.1 Lachnospiraceae bacterium | reverse complement strand
TGCTTCAACTATAAAGGACACTCCGGCAATGATAAGCACAAAGCAAAGAGTCTGAATAAAGCCTAAATTAAGAGGCTCGATCACATAGGTCTGAAGAGGCCATGTGACAAGGGCTGTAAGCACCATCACAACTGTGACTAAAAGTCCCATGGCACCCATTGTCTTTGCCTTTTTGGATGAAGAAAGCATCCTGTCAAAGCCCATATATTTTGACAATACATAGTTGTTTACGAGCACTGAGGACATCATTATAATCAAAAGACTTTTAAGCATTTGCCTCGCCCTCCTTTCGATCACTCATTCCGATCTCATCCACCGGCTTTTTGTTAATGGCTGCGATAAGAGCCATCACAAGACCCAGTACCAGGAAGCCTCCGGGAGCGGCATTTAAAAGTGATATCTTGTAATCAGCAAGGAAAGGGATCTCGATTCCTGCAAAGGTTCCGTTTCCGAGGATCTCTCTTACAAGAGCAACTGCAAAGAGTCCGCATGTAAATCCTATTCCGGTTCCGAGAGCACTTAACACTGAATCCCATACCTTGTTTTTACGGGCGATATCATTGGCATTTCCGATAAGAACACCGTTTACCGCAATGAGAGTAAGATATATGCCAAGCATGTCGGATGCCTTTGGAAGAAAAGCTCCCATGAGCATCTGAACGAGGCTTACAAAACCTGTGATGATCAGGATGTTTGCAGCCATCTTGAAATTGTCTCCGATCAGGTTCTTAAGAGCGGAGATACAAAGGTTTGAGCACACCAAAACCACCAAAGCAGCAAGACCCATATAGAGGGCTGCAAGCACGTTTGTGGTCACGGCAAGTGTGGGGCAGGCACCCAAAACCAGCACCAGCACGGGATTTTCTTTGATTATTCCCTTTAGGAAAATTGCTGTTTTTTTCATTATTCTGCCTCCTTTACTGCCTTAAATGCGTCAAAAGCAGAGTGGATCGAATCATTTACCGCATCTGATGTAAATGTGGCTCCTGTCACAATGGCTAAGTCATCGGAATAGCTATCCTCCGTAACCTCCTTAAACTGTGACAGATATGCTTCCTTGTCCTTGAGACCATGCTCTGTGAAATACTCACCGTGAAGGATCAGATCCGTAACCGTTCTGTAGTTTACTACCTTGCCTTCAGAATCGAGAACCACAGCCATCTCCATGAGCTCGTTCATATATCCGAAGGTCTTTATGTTAAAGATATAATAAGTGTTTTCCTCAGTTGTGACACTGAATCCGCCTGTGACGGAACCGAATGCATCCACATCGGTAAGGGCTGTAAGCTCTGCGCTTTCATCGCCGTATGCCTTGTAAGCATTCTTTATATTGTTATCAGCATTCTTGTCAGCAAGAACTTCAAATGCAGATTTTACTTCATCGACAGGTCCGCTTACTTCATTGCCCTCAAGATCATAGCATTTTACGACTCCAAATGCATTCATGACACTGACAACCGTGTTGCCGTCTACATCTGAAAGAGCAACAAAACCGGTGTCATTTCCTGTTGCATAAGCCTTTGTAAAGCCTGTACCCTCGATCTCGACAAGCTGAGCAAGACCGCTTGCATTGCAGCTTCCGGGGAAGATCACGGGAAGCATCTCTGCCATAAGGGTCTCTGCACTCTTTTGTCCCTCGGATATGTCTCCGTTTGCTATGAGCATATTGAAGGTGTCGAGAATGGCATTTTTGAAAGCCATGGATGAATATGTTGCTCCTGCAAATACATCGATATCGTTGAGCGCTGAGTCTGCTCCGATGTATGAGTAAGGATATTCACCGAAATCTTTTGTTTCATTATATGAAGTGATGGCAACGCCTTTGATCACACCGTCTGTTCCGATTCCTACCGTGATACCCATATCACCGCTTGAATACTGGCTGGTGGTCACAAGTTTTGCCACAAAGCCCTGTCCGGAAGTCTCTCTGTAGAGATTTGTGACGGTTGCGGGAGCGTTTTCGGGAAGTGCGATCTCCTCAAAGCCTTCTCCCTCAGGCATTACCTCTACGAATGCTGCATTTGCAGCCGCTTTTTTGTTCTCTTCGATCTTAGGTGCAGTGAAATAGTTTGTAACCGCCAAAAGGCCGACTACAACAACACAAACAACTGTGAGTGCAACTGCGCTTTTTACATTGTTTTTCATTTCTTCACACCTCCAAAGGGTTTCTTCATGGTGATCTTCTCAATGTAAGGTGTGAGAATGTTCATAAACAATATTGAGAAGGATACACCTTCGGGGTAACTGCCGTAGAAACGGATAAGGCATGTGATAAGTCCGCATCCAAGTCCGAACACAACCTGTCCCAGGGCTGTGGTGGGTGTTGTCACATAATCCGTTGCCATAAAGATGGCACCGATCAAAAGTCCGCCTGAGAGGACGTAGATAAGTGCAGTCTCAAAGTCTCCCGAATAGATAAGGGAAAATACAAACACTGTAAGGATGAATGTCACAGGTGTATGCCATGTGATCACCTTGCGGCAGATCAGATAGATTCCTCCGATAATAAGAGCAAGGGCACAGGTCTCACCAAGTGCACCGCCTCTTAGTCCGAGGAACATATCAAGCAGACTTACACCGACTTCCTCTCCTGAAGCAAGTGCTCCAAGGGGTGTTGCTCCTGCCACGGTATCAACTGCCGCAGGGAATACCGCCTCAGTCATTGACCCCGTAAAGGCAATGAGCATGAAGATACGTCCTGTGATGGCAGGGTTTGCAAAATTGTATCCGAGACCTCCGAAGAGATTCTTTACAATGATGATTGCCACAAAGGAACCGATAACAGCCTGCCACAAAGGAATATTTACAGGGAGATTGAGTGCCAGCAAAAGTCCTGTGATGATGGCAGAGAAATCTCCGATCGTCTGTTTTCTCTTTATGATCAGATTAAATAATGCTTCAAATAAGATACAACTGATGACACATGTCGCGATCACCAAAAGACTTCCCGCGCCAAAGATCACAACCGATGCAATAGCTGCAGGGAGCAGTGCTATTACCACATCAAGCATGAGATTTCTTGTGGTACGCTTGGAAAAAATATGGGGTGACACAGACACTTTTAAATTTTCTTCCATTGTCCTATGCCTCCTTCTTTTCCTGCTCCGCACGCTGTTGCTGATATGAGCGAAGCTCGCTCTTTGCAAGTTTGTGACGGGCGATGAGATCTCTCTTTGCAGGGCAGTTGAATGCACAGCATCCGCACTCCATGCAGAGATTTATCTTTAATTCTTCCAAAGCCTCGCAGTCATTTAAGCTGAGAGCCTTTGCAAATGCCACGGGATTAAGCCCCAAAGGACAGCTGTTTACACATCTGCCGCAGTGGATACAGGGATTCTCCTCGGGTCTTTCCGCCTCTTTTTCAGCTAATGCCAATGTTGCATTGGTATTCTTCATCACGGGCTGATCAAGGCTTTTTACGGCGATTCCCATCATGGGGCCGCCGAGAAGTACTTTCTTTGGCTCTGCCTTAAAGCCGCCTGCAAATTCATAGACATCCCTGAGACTTGTTCCGATGGGAACGATGAGATTCTTTGGACTTGCCACTGCGGAACCGTCCACTGTAAGACATTTTTCAACCAAAGGCATTCCGGTCCTTATATATTTGGCAATTGATGCCAATGTAGTCACATTAATTACTATACATCCCACATCCAGAGGAAGTTTTCCCTCGGGTACCACTTTGCCGGTGAGATTATAAATAAGAACTTTCTCTCCGCCCTGAGGGTAGATACTGGGAAGTTCCTTCACCGAAACGGCACTGTCTCCGGATGTTATCTCTTTCATTTTTGCGATGGCTTCGGGCTTGTTTTTCTCAATACCGAAGATGATCGTCCCGGCGCCAAGATATTTTTCAAGAAGTTCGATACCTTCCTTTATATCGTCGGCTCTGTCCAGCATGGTACGTGTATCGCTTGTGATATAGGGCTCACACTCTGCTCCGTTTATCAAAACTTCCCGGACAAGTGATAAATCCTTTACACCAAGCTTTACGGCCGTGGGGAATCCTGCTCCTCCAAGACCTACGATACCGCTGTCTCTTACTGCAGCAACAAACTCTTCAAAGTTGGTTACCGTGGGAGCCTTGATCCCCTCAAAGGGACGCATCTGACCGTCGGATTCAATGAAAACCGCATCAGCACTTGCTCCGTTTGTACCTGTTATTTTGTCGACCTTTGTCACCTTACCGGAGACTGAAGCGTATACGGGGCTTGACACGAATCCGCCTGCTTCGCCGATAAGCTGACCCACGCCTACAATATCTCCTTCCTGTACTACCGGCTTTGCAGGTGCTCCGATATGCATATTCATCGGGATCACCACGCTCTTAGGCGCCGGCATGCGTTCCGCCTGCATTTCGCAGGTATTTTTCATGTGGGGAACGACTACACCACTCATTTTGAAAAATGACATAATTACCTCCCAAGCATTTTTCACTTTTCTTTACACACAAAGTCCGTTATATCATTTTGTGTCCAATCAGTCAACGTACAATTAAATTTTACACTATCTTCGTATATTTTTACATATAAGTTTTACTCATAAACAATAAATTTTTACGCTATTCAAATGGATTTTTACATTGTACGTTGACATTTTCACCCTTTTTTCTTATACTTAATCCTGTTTAAAAAACAATATAATTTCATTATTTAAAGAGGTAAAGTTATGAAGAAAAAATTAATGGCACTTCTTCTTGCTTCATCCATGGTGTTCTCACTTGTAGGATGTGGAGAGAAGGAATATACCCTCGGTATGGGTATTGTAGTTGAGGATGGTTCCTCAGAAGGTACCGCTCAGGTTGATGCAACAGTTGCTACTGTTGTAACAGATGCAAGCGGCAAGATCGTTTCCTGCAAACTTGATGTGGCACAGACAAAGATGACCATCGAAGGCGGTCAGGTTCAGGCAGCTAACGAAGTTGACACACGTTCAAAACAGCAGAAGGGTGCTGACTACAACATGAAGACATACGGCGGCGCTATCGCTGAGTGGAACGAGCAGGCTGATTTCTTTGCAAAATCAGTAGTTGGTATGACAGTTGATGAAGTTGCTAACCTTGCAACATCTTTCAACGTATCAGGCCACGAGGTTGCAGCTGATGAAGCTATCCTTGCAGGATGTACAATCGGCGTTAACGTATTCAAGGAAGCTATCGTAAAGGCTATGAAAGATGAGTATGCTAAGAGCTTCAAGGCATCTTCTTTCAATCACGGTCTCGGCGTAAGCACAGAGGTTGACTCTTCTACAGCATCAGCTTCTGACGAGGCAGAGGGTGCAGCAAATATGTACTCTAACTTCAGTGCAGTTGTAACAGATGCAGACGGCAAGATCATCGTTGACCTTATCGATGAGATCCAGCCCAAGATCAGCTTTGACACAACAGGCAACGTTACAGCATTCAACTTCGAGGGTTCAAAGAAAGAGCTCAAGAAGCACTACGGAATGGTTGCTTATGCAAGTGCTATCGCTGAGTGGTATCAGCAGGCAGGTACTTTCGAAGATTATATCGTAGGAAAGACTTCTGCTGAGGTTACAGGAATCGCTACAGAGCCCAAGGATGATCACCACAACATCGCTACAAGCGCTGATCCCGATCTTCTTGCAGGATGTACAATTTCAATCACTCCTCTCCAGGAGATCATTGCAATTGGTATCGCTGATGCAGAGCCTGTTTCAAAGTAATCATTAATCTGATATAATTCAGGGAGGACAGATGTCCTCCCTATTTTTTTGTCAAAGGATGAAAATAATGCTTATATCAAAAGCTTTATACACAAAAAATATCTTCACAAAGATCATAGCCCTCGGGATAATACTTACCGCCAATACAGTGCTTACGGGATGCAGCAGCGGTTTAGCCATGAAAAATTCCCTCGAAAAATATTCGGAAGTCTACTTTGACTATTTCGATACGGTGACAAATGTCATCGGCTACGAGGAAAGCGAGGAAGCATTCCTTGAAAAATGCACCTATGTGGAGAGCGAACTTAAAAGACTTGACGGTTTATATGACAACTATAACTCTCTTCCATCAGGCGGAGTTAACCTCTATTACATTAATGCTCACGCAGGAGAAGGCCCTGTGGAGGTGGATCCGGATGTGATCGCACTCTTTAAGGAAGGCAAGAGAATATATGAGGTCACAGACGGAAAGACCAACTTTGCCTTCGGCGCTGTGCTTGAAATATGGCATAACTACAGAGAAGAAGCCTTAAACGACCCCGCTGGCGGAAAGGTTCCCTCCTTGGAAGAACTGACCGAAGCATCGAAGCATTGCAACATAGACGATGTGGTGATAGATGAAGAAAATTCCACAGTGTTTTACAAAGACCCACTGCTTAAATGTGATGTGGGTGCCATTGCAAAGGGATATGCTTTAGAGCGTATCTCCGAAGGCTTAAGAGATATGGGTGCCGTAAACTATACCATAAACGCAGGCGGAAACGTCAGGAGTATCGGTCCGAAGCCTGACGGTGGAAGCTGGACTGTGGCCATCCAGAATCCCGACACGGAGGCTGAAGTAAACTATGTGGAGGTCCTTGATATCACGGACATGGCTCTTACCACCAGCGGAAGCTATCAAAGGTTTTATACGGTTGATGGCATCAGATACC
>JAGDCK010000049.1 GCA_017958585.1 Lachnospiraceae bacterium | reverse complement strand
TTACCCAAATATCCCTCATTCTTTTTGAGCACCCATCCGGATGCTCTTTTCGTCATGCAGTTTTCAAGGTACTGATCGTAGAAACAAATGTCTTTGTTTCTGGCTTGACATTTAATAGTTAGTCTATAAAGTAACAAAGCGCTGTGCGTCTAAAAAACGTACAGCGCTTTGTTAGTTTGCGCGCCATGGGCGCACTCTAACGGGCCAAGCGACTTCTGATCATGGATGAAACCCGTGGAGCGTGTTTCAACCTTGTAAAATTATAATAATTATAAAACTCCGTAGTGGGTAAGGATCCTTACCACGGAAACTGCAACTGAAATCAGAAAGACAAGGCAAAGGATAAAGACTGACATGCTCTTTATTTTAAAGTCCGCGTCTTCTTTCTTTGTTATCTTTTTGGCCGAATTTCCTGCAAAGAGTATCAGCTTTTCCATACCTGTTGACAAAAGTGCAAAGAATGGGATAAGGCATGGGAGGTAGTATCTTCCCTGGGGCTGATAATCCCATTCGTAGGAATAAAAAATAGCAAGGGCAGCGGGAATGATCGCTGAGATCACAAGATAAAACCTGATAAGTAAACCCTTCTTTTTATCAAATGAATCCAAAAACGTTGGCTTAAACGGGATAAAGAGTCCTATGATGCTTACAAAGAAAAGACCTGCATATACCCAGTAAACGTATCTTGAAGTCGGTATGGTCATGGGCCCGAACATGGCGACGAAGCTGCGCCATACAAGGGTGATATAGTCTGATTTAAAGAGCATTTCGTACAGCGAGTGGCCGGTTGCATGGTATGTTTGAGACATAATATATAGCCACTCCGGTTCTCCGGTTCGCTGTGCGCATTCCCTTCTGGCATTAAGTGCAAAAATATCTCCGTTGTAGAGGATTCCGTTTCTGATAAACCACCATCCCGCAAGACACAGGACTGTGACAGCAATGGGAATTCCTTTTTTGAACATGGACTTATAGTCTTTTTTTCTGATGAAATAAACGACAAAGGCGATAAATGCCACAAGCACGTAACCGTAGCAGTTGTAATAAGACAAAAGGCAAAATGATATGCCAAGAGCAAGGGCAACAACGGACTTTATATCAAAGTCTGTCCGGTAACCCCGAAGTATCCCGTATATTATTATGGCAATTGACATAAGTCCTATGCCGTCAGTGTTTACATAAGTATATATAAAGATATTCTGCGGAAGAAGTGTGACCGCAGCGGCAAACAAAAAAGCAATGTCTTTGTCCTTAAATAAAAGCTTCGAGATCCTGAATGTAAAGTAAGCCGCTATCAGTCCGAAAAGCACATTTACATATCTTGCAATTATAAGCTTTGCGCTGTCAGATAGCATGAGTGGTGTCAGGAGTCTTAACAGATACCCGGATATCATATAGGTTGATATGGGCTGGAAAGCGTATGATGCCCCGTATCCTCCGATCAGCACTTCGCTGTCATCACCCAGTGGGAGAGTCCCGTGTCTTTCTATAAATGACACGATCTTGTATCTGTCGATCTCATCAGGCCCGTCGCCAAAGGGCTGCGTCATGACAAAGAAACTCATGGCCGTAAAGATATAGATCAATATAAAAGATATCTTTAATGCGTCTGCATTTTTCTTTAAAAAATTCATGTTTTTTTCCTGTGATCAATTACGGATATATTTGTAAAAAGCGGAATATTCCTTAGAAAAAACTCAATCCGCGAAGATAATTTTATCACGATTAGCAATTTCAAAACAGATTAATTTGTATTTATAAAGAAAAATTAAGATACCGGATCGCCGATTTTAGATCACAACAGTTTACGAAATAGGATATTTTTGGTAAATTTATAGTTAAGGTTATTTACCTTTGAAAGGAGAATATGTAATGGGTCTTATTAAAGCAGCTAATGCAGCGATCGGAAGCACACTTGCCGATCAGTGGAAAGAGTATTTTGGATGTGATGCTATCGATAAGGATGTTTTGGTGGTTAAGGGAAGAAAGATCGTAAGCGGAAAATCTTCCAATACCAAGGGTAGCGACAATATTATTTCAAACGGCTCCGTAATTGCGGTGGCAGACGGTCAGTGTATGATCATCGTGGAAAAGGGAAAAGTCATTGAGATCTGCGCCGAGCCCGGAGCATTTACTTTTGACAGTTCATCAGAACCCTCAATTTTTGCGGGAAATCTGGGAGAGGGTATCATCGATTCCTTTAAGACCATGATCGAGAGACTGGGATTTGGCGGAGATACCGGAAATGATCAGAGAGTGTACTATTTTAACACAAAAGAGATCATGGACAATAAGTTCGGAACGCAGAATCCCGTGCCTTTTAAGATCTATGATGAGGATACAGGATTTGCACTCACAATCGATGTGAGATGTAACGGTGTTTATTCATACAGGATCGTGGATCCCATTGCTTTTTATTGCAATGTCTGCGGAAATGTATCAAATGCATACAGAAGAAGCGAGATTGATACTCAGTTAAAGACAGAGTTTATATCCGCACTTACACCTGCATTTGCAGAGCTCTCCGCAAAGAAGATATCCATCGAATCAATAGCGGGTCACAATGCAGAGCTTGAGGCAGCGGTAAACAATGCACTTTCTGCAAAGTGGAGCGAGAGAGGTATCAAGGTTTGTCAGATAGCCTTAAATCCCATCTCTCTTACGGAAGAAGATAAAAAGAAACTCAATCAGGCACAGACATCAAAGTTCTATTCAAATGCCGCAAATGCTGCAGGTATGATGGCTACAAGCCAGGCAGCAGCAATGGAGGCTGCCGCAAAGAATCCTGCGGGAGCAATGAACGGTTTCGTGGGCATGGGAATGGCTATGAATGCGGGAGGCCTCAATGCGAATCAGCTCTTTGCACAGGCTGCTCAGGCACCTGCTCAGAATACACAGAGCGCAGATTCATGGAAGTGCTCATGCGGAGCCACAGCCACAGGAAAGTTCTGTCCCGAGTGCGGAAGTCCCAAGCCTGCTGCAGGATGGACATGTCCTAAATGTGGCAGCGTAAACACAGGTAAGTTCTGTCAAAACTGTGGCGCAAAAAAGCCTGCGGGAGAACCGATCTATAAATGCGACAAGTGCGGATGGGTTCCGGAAGACCCCAAGAACCCGCCCAAGTTCTGCCCTGAGTGCGGCGATCCTTTTGATGATGGTGATATTCAGTAAGAGTAGACCAAAAAAGGAGAACAAATGGCACAGTTAATGGAATACAAATGTCCAAATTGCGGTGGAGGCCTGGAATTTAACTCATCTGTTCAAAAGATGAAATGCCCCTACTGCGATGCGGAATTTGAAATGGATGCCCTGGCCATATATGACCAGGATATGAAAGAAGACGGCGAAAGCCAGATGGAATGGCAGGAAAATGCCGGAAGCACCTGGGAGAGCGGAGAGACTGACAATATGCGTGTATACGTCTGTGAGTCCTGCTCCGGTGAGGTGATCGCCGACGAGACTTTGGGTGCCACCGCCTGCCCTTATTGCGGAAATCCCGTTGTCATGAAGGGGCAGTTTGAGGGGGATCTAAAGCCCGACTATGTGATCCCTTTTAAACTTGACAAGGAGGCTGCAAAGAGAAATTTTAAGTCCCATCTTCTGGGTAAAAAGCTTCTTCCGAAATCCTTTAAGACGGAGGCAAATATCGAAGAGATAAAGGGTGTATATGTACCTTTCTGGCTCTTTGATGCGGATGCGAATGCCAGAGCCAGATTCAAGGCCACAAAGGTCAGGACCTGGAGCGACAGCAGATATAACTACACTCAGACAAAGTATTATTCTGTTGTGAGAGGCGGCAGTATTGGCTTTGCTCATGTACCCGTGGACGGTTCCACAAAGATGGACGATGCTTTGATGGAATCTCTTGAACCTTATGATTTCAAGGATGCGGTGGATTTTCAGACAGCATATCTGTCGGGATATATGGCTGACAAATATGATGTGAAGGAAGAGGATACCGTAAAGAGGGCAAATGACAGGATCAAAAAATCCGCCATCGAAGCCATAGAGAGAACCGTCAGCGGATATGCAACAGTTACCTGCGAGGATTCTTCGGTGAGACTATTAAACGGTTCGTCAAAATATGCGCTTTACCCTGTGTGGGTAATGACCACAAAATGGCGTGACAATACTTACATGTTTGCCATGAACGGTCAGACGGGAAAATTTGTGGGGAACCTTCCCTGTGACAAGGGTCTTTACAAAAAATACCTGTTTTTGTCCGGTGGAATCGCTTTTGCCATCACAATGGCCATCACATATATTGTGTATCTGCTTTAAAGGAGGAAGGGAAGATGAAGAATATTTTAAAAAGATCCTGGATCGCCCTTTTGCCTTTTGTCATGGCTATGACCTTTGGAATGAATGTAAAAGCGGCTTCCAGGCTTACGGATTATGCAGATCTTCTTACTCCGAGCGGAGAGGAGGAAGTTTTGCAAGCCCTTGATGAAGTCAGCGAAAAGTACGGCATGGACGTGTGTGTGGCTACGGTGTTTGGAAGAGAGGGCGATATAGTATCTTTTACGGATGATTTTTATGATGAGAGATACTCTGAAAACGGTGTGATCCTCATGATCGATATGAGTGACAGATCATGGTATATCTCCACCTGCGGCGAGGGCATAAAAGCATTTACCGATGCAGGTATTGATTATATCGGCGAAAAGATTTTGGGAGATCTGGCGGACGGATATTATGCAGAAAGCTTTTTGACTTATGCAAGGCTTTGCGATTCCTTCATAGAAGGGGAACGAAGCGGTACCATATATGACGGCGCCAATATGCCAAAGGATCCCTACAGAGTCGGAATGTCATTGGCCATAGCTCTGGCTGTCGGGGTTATCGTGGGATTTATCTATGTCTCCGGCTTAAAATCCCAGTTGAATACCGTTGGATTTAACAAAGATGCGGAAGACTATGTAAAGAGAGGGTCTTTCAGCCTTAGTGAGAAGCGTGATTCCTATATCTACAGCAGGGTTACTAAGGTAAGAAGAGAGTCCTCCAGCTCTTCAAGTCGTTCCGGTGGAGGTTCGTCCTTCCACTCTTCGTCATCCGGTCGTTCCCACGGAGGCGGAGGAGGACATTTCTAAAAAAATAGCTGTTGTCAATTCATCAAATGAACTGGCAGCAGCTTTTTTAAGTGCTTTGC
>JAGDCK010000048.1 GCA_017958585.1 Lachnospiraceae bacterium | reverse complement strand
TTACTTTATAGGAAATTCCTCCGAATTTCCTATAAAGTAAAAAGCGCTCCGCTAAGGATGCGCACTCGCGCGAGAAGAAGATTGTTGCTAAAGCAACACGCGCTCGGCGCGTAGAATCTCGCAAGCGAGATTCTTTTTTACAAAATTGTCGGTCATGAAACAGACTTTCTTTTGTCCGAACAAACCAAAAAATCACACTTTTGCATACTTTTCACAAAAATAAATTGAAAAATCAGGAAATAGTTAGTAAAATAAGATTAGATGCACCTTTAGACATGAAGCAGTAACAGGTTTTGGAATCAGACGAGGTTCAAAAAATTTTATGGCTGAAATCGACAAGGCATTATTTAGTGATGAATTACATAAGCAGACGATTTTGATCGCAGACGACACGGAACTGAACCGCAATGTGCTGAGAGATATGCTGTGCGATGAGTTCAACCTGATTTTGGTAAAAGACGGTGTGGAAGCTCTTGATACGATTATGTCCAAGAAGGATGAGATCGATCTGGTCCTTTTGGATATAGTTATGCCGAGGGCGGACGGATTTGAAGTATTGAAAGCCATGAAGCGCTACAGGCTTTTGGACAGTATCCCGGTCATCATGATCACCGTTTACAATGACGACCAGTTTATCGAGAAGGCATTCTCCATGGGAGTGACCGATTACATCAGTCGTCCTTTCAACTCAAATGTGGTTCACAAGCGCGTGGTAAACACGATCCTTATGTACGCAAAGCAGAAAAAACTCATGCGACTGGTGCAGGATCAGGTTTATCAGAGACAGAAATCCAACAGTATCATGATCAACATGCTCAGCCACATCGTGGAGTTTCGTAACGGCGAAAGCGGGCTGCATGTCATCAGGATCAACAATATAACCGAACTCCTTTGCCGCAAGGTTGTAGAGAAGACGGACAGGTACAGACTTACGGAAGAGGAGATCTTTTTGATCTGTACGGCAAGTTCCATGCATGATATCGGAAAGATAGCAATTCCCGCCGAGATTTTGAATAAACCCGGGAAACTCACAAAGAGCGAGTTTGATATCATGAAGACCCATACCATGATCGGCGCCCAGATGCTTGAGAACATTCCGTTTTATCAAAACGAGCCGCTCATCAAGACAGCTTACGATATCTGCAGATGGCACCATGAGAGATATGACGGAGGAGGATACCCGGACGGACTTGTGGGAGATGAGATCCCTATCAGTGCACAGATCGTATCCATCGCAGATGTTTATGATTCCCTGGTAAGCTTAAGAGTTTACAAACCTGCATATGCCCATGAGAAAGCAATGCAGATGATATACAACGGCGAGAGCGGAGTTTTCAATCCTTTTCTCCTGGAGTGCTTAAGCGAGATCGCGGACACATTGAAAAACGATCTGGAGAAGATGGATGTCATCAGCCAGCGCTTCGACTTAAAGAAAATGCTGGATGACGCTTTAAAGAAAGAAATATAAGCAGATTGATTAAATACCACCGTTATCGGTGGTATTTTTTTGTGCATTTTTGTTGCTTAAACAAAATCAATAGAAATACAATAAATTTTAAAGAAAATCAACTATTTTATATAGATATATGATAAAATAAATCAACACGAACGATAAAATTGTACCTTGTTTGACCTAAAATTCGGTGATAAACTTGAGTCACTATGAAAAAGGAGACCTAAAATGAGCGAGATTAATGTGAACTTCAGTGAGAAATATGGAAAAACCTACCATCTTCCTCCGGTTATGACTTACGACTGGGTAAAGAAGGATTCAATAGAGCACCCTCCTATCTGGTGCAGTGTAGATTTACGTGACGGAAATCAGGCACTTATCGATCCCATGAGTCTGGAACAGAAATTGGAATTTTTCAAGCTCCTTGTGAAAATCGGATTCAAAGAGATCGAGGTGGGATTCCCCGCTTCGTCCGACACAGAGTACAATTTCATCCGTGCACTTATCGAAAAGAAGCTTATCCCCGATGATGTGACCATCCAGGTACTGACTCAGGCGAGAGAGCATATCATAAAGAAAACCTTCGATGCGGTAAAGGGCGCACCCCATGCCATCATTCATCTCTACAACTCCACCAGCGTGGAACAGAGAGAGCAGGTTTTTAAAAAGAACAAAGAAGAGATCAAAAAGCTTGCGGTTGACGGAGCAAAGATGTTAAAGGATCTTGCAAACCAGACCGACGGCGATTTCAGATTTGAGTACAGTCCCGAGAGCTTTTCACAGACCGAGCCCGAGTATGCGCTTGAGGTATGTAACGCTGTACTTGATGTGTGGAAGCCCGAGAGCAGTCACAAGCCCATCATCAATCTGCCCACCACAGTGCAGGTGGCAATGCCCCATGTATTTGCAAGCCAGGTTGAGTACATGAGCAAGAATTTAAAGTACAGAGAAAACATCGTAGTCAGTGTTCATCCACACAATGACAGAGGATGCGGAATAAGTGATGCGGAGTTTGGTATTTTAGCAGGAGCCGACAGAGTGGAGGGAACTCTTTTCGGAAACGGAGAGAGAACCGGAAATGTGGATCTGGTGACTGTAGCCATGAACATGGTTTCACATGGTGTGGACAGCGGCCTTGACTTCTCTCATGTCATGGATATCAGAGAGGCATACGAGTCGTTCACCGGCATGAAGGTTCACGAGAGAACTCCTTATGCGGGAGACCTGGTATTTACAGCTTTCTCAGGATCTCATCAGGATGCCATCAGCAAGGGAATGAACTGGAGAAACGAAGGAAAGAGCGGAAAGAGATGGGATATTCCGTATCTGCCCATCGACCCTTCGGACGTGGGAAGAGAATACGAGTCCGATGTTATCAGGATCAATTCCACATCAGGTAAAGGTGGCGTAGCATTCGTATTAAAGAATCAGTTTGGTTTCTCAGTTCCAAAGCAAATGCAGGAGGAAGTGGGTTACCTCATAAAAGGTGTATCCGACAAGCGCCATCAGGAGCTTTTGCCAAAGGAGATCTACTCCATATTTGAGGAAAATTATATCCTCCCCAGAACCGTGTTCAATATCCCCGAGTGCCACTTCACTCAGGTAAACGGTATCTCAGCAGAGGTGGATATAGAGCAGTCAGGTCAGCGCAGAAAGATCGTCACCATGGGTAACGGTCGTCTGGATGCTGTAAGTAACGCCATAAAGACATATTTTGGAATTAAGTACGAGCTCTCGATCTATGAGGAGCACGCCATCAGCAAGGGTTCAAGCTCAAAGGCTGCAGCCTACGTCGGCATCATGTACGAAGGAAAATTCTACTGGGGCGTAGGTGTGGATGAGGATATCATCAAGGCTTCCATAGCCGCATTGGTTTCCGCAGCAAACAAGCTCACAAAGGAGCAGCATATCACCTCCGGAAGAGATGAGAGGATCGTTGACATCATCAGTTTCATCCAGAAAAACTATACAGTTGTTACTCTTGAGAGCCTTTCCGAGTATTTCCATCTCTCAAAGCCTTACCTGTCAAAGTATATTAAGGAAAGGGCAGGGGTTACCTTCCAGGAAGTTGTGAAGGAAGAGAGGATGAAAAAGGCAAAGAACCTCTTAAAGGAAACGGATATGACGGTGGAAAGCATCTCAGCCACAGTGGGATATGAGAACGTGGAGCACTTCATCAGACTTTTCAAGAGATCATTTGAACTCACACCGGTTCAGTACAGAAAGAGTGCAAAATAACATGCCGTTAAGGCAGATTACCTAAAACAATCACAAAAAAGCGCAGACGGATGGAAGCTTTTCATCTGTCTGTGCGGGAGCATGTCGCAAGCGGCATGCTTTCTTAAATTGTGAAATAGATGTGAAATGCCTTTATTTTTTAAGAAAAATGCTGTAAAATAATGCAATGCGCTTCTATGAATAAAAAAGGGAGAAGTTTATTATGGCAAAGAATGAAAATGTAAAAGAAAGCAATGAAAAGACCATGACAAAATATGATCTTAAAATGCAGAGAAAGGCTGAGGAGAAGGCAAAGGCCGGAAAGCAGAAAAAGACGGATACATTTTTTGGTATCTTAATCGTAGTGCTTCTGGTAGCACTTGTGGCATCCTTCCCCATCAGAAATTATCTGATGGTCAACGGCACCTACATCAAGGTGGCTGATGAGAGCGTCAATAAAGTAGAGTTTGATTACAATCACAGCGTGGTGGTAAACAATTACATCGCAAGCTACGGTTCATATCTTTCATATTTCGGACTTGATGTGAATTCGGATTTTTCAACTCAGATGTATTCAGACACACTTACATGGGGTGATTACTTTGATCAGCTGACAGCTCAGAGCCTTGTATCTGTAAAGGCACTGGAGAAGGCAGCAAAGGAAGCAGGTTTTGAGTACAACACCGACAAAGACTGGGATACATTTAAGACTGCTGCGGAAAGTGCCGCAAAGGATAACGCTCAGTCAGTCAAGGCATATGTACAGAGCGTGTTTGGTGAATATGCAACTCTTTCAAGAGTTGAAGAGTATGTCAGAAATTCAGCTTATATCAATGCTTACTATGATTCGATCCAGGATGCTTATGAGGCAACCGTAACAGATGATCAGATCGAAGAATATTACAACGAGAACAGAAACAACTATGACAAGGTAGATTACTACCAGGCAGTATTCAAGGCTGAACTTCCCGAGGAGCCCACAGACCTTGCTGACGAGGGAGCAGAGGTTTCAGAGGATGGTTCTTACACTCCTTCAGAGGCAGAAGTAGCAAAGGCCATGGAGGAAGCAAAGGCTAAGGCAGACGAGTTCCTTGAGGGACTTGAAAGTGGTGCCGCAAGCGAAGAGTTTGCATTAAAAGATGACGCTACTTACAGCGGAACATCATCCACTATCAGAGACTGGCTCTATGATGATGCCAGAAAAGAGGGCGACACCACAATCCTTGAGGATGCGGGACTCAACCAGTACTACGTACTTCGCTTCGAGGAGAAGACTCTTGACAAAGGGCCCACAAAATCAGCTCGTTTCATCATCCTTCCTGCAGCGGCAGAAGGCGAGGAAGCTGTAAGCGGTGATGCGATCATCGAAGAGTGGAGAAGCGGTGCGGCTACAGAGGAAAGCTTTGCAGAGATCGCTGACAAGTACAATGACACCACACTTCTTACTGCAGAGGGCGGACTTGTGGAAGCAGTTACAAAGGGCGGAACTCCCGAGGTTGTTGAGGAATGGTTAAATGACGCAGCCCGCGCAAACGGTGATGTGACAAGCTTCGTTTCAGATGACGGATATACATACGTTATTTACTTTGTGGGTGACAACAAGCCTGAGTATTATCTCTCAATCAGATCTACTCTCGTTACCAATTACATGACAGAGTACACAAACGGCATCGAAGAGGGAATTGAGATCGAAGATCCCAAGGGAAACCTTACATATCTGAAGGTTGAAGCAGCACAGGAAGCACTTGACGCAGTTTCCGAAGACGTTGCGGCAGAAGATGATGCGGCAGTTGAGGAGTCAGAAACAGAGACAGAAAGTGAAACAACTGCAGAATAATTAAATTGAAAAAGTGATTTTTTTAATAAAGCACTTCCCGTAAATCGGGAGGTGCTTTATTTTGCGTGTTTTGTGATGGTATGATATACTTACCAAAGAAAAAGGGCAGTGCTTCAGGAAAGGTACAGTGGTCGCATGAGCAGAAAGATTTTGATATTAGATATAGACGGAACGCTTACAAACAGCAAAAAAGAGATAACGGATGCCACAAAGAAAAAACTCTGGGAAGTGATGGAAGCAGGACATATGGTGATCCTGGCATCCGGAAGACCCACCCCCGGCATGCGCAGATATGAAAATGAGCTGGAATTAAAAAAGTACGGCGGGTATCTCATGAGTTTTAACGGCGGCAGGATCGTAAGATGCGCAACAGGTGAAGTCATAAGCCAGCTGGTGTTACCAATGACTGTGCCCTCAGAACTTTACCAGTTTGCAAACATGGAAAAGTGCGGCCTGATCTCCTACGAGAACGACATGGTCATATCAGCTTTTGAACCCGACGACTATGTCAAATGGGAGGCACACATAAACGGTCTCGATATCAAGGTGGTTGACAATTTTGCAGAGTACATTGACTTTGCGGAAAACAAGTGCCTGATGACTGCTCCTCCGCAGAAGGCATCTGAGATCGAGAAAAAACTTCAGAAAATCTACGGTGACAACTTGAGCATTTACCGCTCGGAACCGTATTTTATAGAGATCATGCCAAAGGGCGTGGACAAAGCAGCGGGAATCGACTCCATGCTTCATGTAATGGGAGCAAGCAGGGAGGACACAGTTGCCTGCGGTGACGGATTTAATGATATTTCCATGATAAAGTATGCGGCAGTTGGCGTAGCCATGGCAAATGCGGCAGAGGAAGTAAAGGAAGCTGCGGATTACATTACAAAGTCAAACGACGAGGACGGTCTGATCCCCGTCATTGACAGATTTATATTAGGAAAAGAGTGACGGATGAATATAAAAATACCCGATAAAGCAAAATTAATATTGGATAAGCTTACGGCAGCAGGGTATGAGGCCTATGTGGTAGGGGGATGCGTCAGGGATTCTGTCCTTGGCAGGATACCCGGTGACTGGGACATCACCACATCCGCAAGACCTGAGGAAGTAAAGGCTCTTTTTGACAGAACCGTGGACACGGGAATAGAGCATGGAACCGTCACTGTAATGCTTGGTAAGGAAGGCTTTGAAGTCACTACCTACAGGCTTGACGGAAAGTACGAGGACGGCAGACACCCCATGGAGGTAACATTTACTCCATCTTTAGAAGAGGATCTAAAGCGAAGAGATTTTACCATAAATGCCATGGCATACAATCCGGATGCGGGGCTTGTGGATCTCTTTGGCGGAATGCAGGATATAGAAAGAGGCCTCATCAGATGTGTGGGTAAAGCCACCGAGCGCTTTAACGAAGATGCCTTGAGGATCATGAGAGCGGTCCGCTTTGCGGCACAACTCGGATATGATATAGATCCTGAAACCGCAAAGGCCATCGAAGACCTGGCAGAGAATCTTAAAAAGATCTCTGCGGAGAGGATCAGAGTGGAGCTTACAAAACTTATTGACTCCGATCACCCTGAAATCTTAAAAAGAGCGTGGGAGCTTGGCATCACAAAGGTGATACTGCCTGAGTTTGACAGGATGATGGAGACTGAGCAGAATAACCCTCACCATATTTATACTGTCGGGGAGCACAGCCTCATAGCCATGAAGAATATTAAGAACGACAGGTATTTAAGGCTCACCATGCTGTTTCATGATATAGGAAAGCCCCTTGTAAAGACCACCGACGAAAACGGTGTGGACCATTTCCATGGTCATCAGGAAGTGGGGGAGGACCTTGCCAAAAAGATCATGAGGAGATTAAAGTTTGACAACGACTCCATTTACTATGTGAGTAAGCTTGTGAGGTTTCATGATTACGGAAACGGCGTCGAGCCCACCATGAAGATCGTAAGGCGCGCAGTAAACAAGATCGGCCCGGACGTCTTCCCGCTTTTGGAGAAGGTGAGGATGGCAGACATATCCGCCCAGAGCGAGTACCTGCGAGAGGAAAAACAAGAAAACGTAAAGCTTTTTTATGAGATATATGAGGAGATAGTAAGGCTTAATCAGTGTGTATCACTTAAAACCCTTGCTCTAAACGGGTCTGATCTGATAAAGCTTGGATTCAAACCGGGGAAAGAAATTGGGGATACCCTCCGGAAACTTTTGGATGAAGTTTTGGAGGAGCCTGAGTTAAATACAAAAGAGAATCTGACAGCATTGGTTCAAAGATGGGAGAACAGCAGTGAAAACTAGAAAGGGTCTAAAGTTTTTTTTGCTGGGGGCGGCTGTTGTCTTTTTGACAGGCTGCGGCGAGGCAAAAGATGTAAGTGAGAGTGACAAAATTTCAGAGCGGGTGGATACGGGTTTTGTGTTGACTTCACCGGATAGCTTTGACTCTGAGGATACCTGCGTGGTGTCGGGGCTTAACAGGGAAGAGTCAAAGATCACATTTTTAAATCTGGATCTGGGAAAGAACTACACCCTGGAATACGACAAGACCACCACCTTCACTGACAAGTACGGAGGCGCCGTCACCATAAATTCCATAGAAGAGGGAAATGTGGTGGACGTCACTTTTTTGAAGGACAAAAAGCATCTGACTTCGTTAAAGCTCTCTGAGAGCGCAAGAGTGTTGAGGGATGTGACGGGATATACCCTTGATAATATAAAAAAGGAGATCACCATCGGAGCGGAGGTGTATAAGCTTGGCAAGTACATCCTCTATCTGTCGGACGGAAATCCCATAGACCCCATGGAGATCATGGAGAATGATGTCATAGACATTGAGACCGTGGACAAGGAAGTATTAAGTCTTTCGGTAAAAAAAGGCCACGGATATTTAAGGCTTGCAAACGCAGAAAATTTCCTGGGTGGCTGGATCGAGGTGGGTCAGTCCGTTATCACCACCATCACCGATGACATGATTCTCACAGTTCCCGAGGGAAAATACGATGTGACCATAAGCTTAAAAGGAAGCGGTGGTAAAAAGACAGCCATAATAAACAGGAATCAGGAGACCACTCTTGACATAGGGGACCTCCACGTGGAGGAGGCAAAGTACGGAAAAGTCATCTTTGCGGTCACCCCGTCCGATGCCACCATCTATCTGGATGGCACAGAGGCGGATATCTCCGTTCCCGTGGAACTTACCTATGGAGTTCACCAGCTAATAGCCAGGGCGCCGGGATATTCTTCCATAGTAAAGTATTTGAGCGTCGGTGAGGAGTCCGCAACGGTGGTGCTTGATCTGGAGAAATCGGACGGCGAGGACGACGAAGAAGAGGAAGATAGCGTTTCCGGCGGAAATTCAGACACTAATACGGATACCATCACTACCTATTATAAGGTTTATATAGATGCTCCGGAGGGTGCGGAGGTGTATCTGGACGGAAATTACATAGGAATATCCCCGTGCAGCTTCAAAAAAGTTGACGGAACCCACGTAATTACCCTCAGAAAGACAGGTTTTGAGACCAGAAGTTACACCGTAACCATAGAAAACGAAGAAAAGGATTTTTCTTACTCATTTGCCGATTTGGTTAAAAGTGAATAAATTGGTAAAAATGGCTTAAAATGGCTAAAAAACGGCAAAACTTCTTGACAAAACGCATAAAAGCAGATATATATAGATATAGGCGTTGCTAAAGGCGTCAGCAAAAAAATACAATAATGAAAGCCCATAACAGGAGGAGTTCAAAATGAACAAAACAGAATTAGTTGCAGCTATAGCTGATCAGGCTGGAATCTCTAAGAAGGACGCAGAAAAGGCTCTTAAGGCATTTACTGATGTAGTTGCTGATGAGTTGAAGAAAGGTGAGAAGATTCAGTTAGTTGGATTTGGTACTTTCGAAGTTTCAAATCGTGCAGCAAGAACAGGTAAGAATCCCAGAACAAACGAGAAGATTACTATTCCTGCATCAAAGGCTCCTAAGTTCAAAGCCGGTAAAGCTTTAAAGGATGCTCTTAACTAATTAGAGTTATTTAAGATTACTTAAAAGGATTTCACCGATCGGTGGAATCCTTTTTATGTTTTACAATGAGCCAAATTCAGATCTTCATGCTTGCATGGGAAGATCTGAATTTGGGGAATGTAGGTCACCGAAAGGCGCCAGCCTTGAGGGACCGTCGAGAAGGCGCAGCCTGCTCGAGTAAAACAATGAGCCATATGATCAAATAATAAACCTGATGGGAGAATAAAAATGAGACTTGATAAATATTTGAAGGTTTCCAGACTTATAAAGAGAAGAACCGTAGCAAACGAGGCCTGCGACAGCGGAAGAGTTCTCATCAATGACAAGCCCGCCAAGGCTTCTGCCAATGTAAAGGAAGGGGATATCATCACCATTTCCTTTGGCAACAAGGATGTAAAGGTGGAAGTGTTGAACGTGCAGGAGACTGTTCGCAAGGAAGAGGCAGCAGAACTTTTTAAATATATTTAAAGACGTAGTCTTTTTAGCCCCTTGACTTTTAAACACAAAAAGCCGATATAATATCTGAAGAATAATTTTTGGAGGATACAGATGGCTAAGAGAGTCGCGTATCGTAAAAATAAACAAAACAGGATCAGTATGTTCCTTGTCACTCTGGTGGTGGGCATACTTCTTATTGTGGTATCGGTCAGAAAAGCCGGCTTAAAGGAGCAGCTTGCCGGACTTGAACACAAAAAGGAGCAGTTAAGTACCGAGATAGAGGCAGAAAATCAGCGAAGCCTGGACATTGAGGAGTACAGAAAATACACTCAGACAGACGCATACAAGGAAGAGATCGCAAGAGATAAACTGGGACTTGTATATCCGGATGAGATAATCATAAAGAAAGAGGACGACTGACGGCAGATAAGATGAGCAGGGCTTACGAACTGGAGCAAAAAGTCTTTTCCTACATGGAGGAGCATAATATGGTAAAAGCCGGCGACAGCATCGTTGTCGGCGTATCGGGAGGGGCAGATTCACTTTGCCTCTTATTTATGCTGTCCAAATTTTCAAAAGATAAAAACATATCCCTTCGGGTGGTCCACATTAACCATGGTATCAGGCTTGAGGCCTCTAAGGAAGCGGAGTATGTGGAGGAGATCTGCGAGAAACTTCATATCCCCTTTAACCTGGTGGAGAGTGACGTGAGGAAATTTGCTGAGGACAACAAACTCTCCGAGGAGGAAGCAGGACGTATAAAAAGGTACGAGGCTTTCCGTGAGGCTGCTTTACCGGTAAACGGAAAGATTGCTGTGGCCCACAACTTAAATGACAGAAGCGAGACCATGCTATTTAACCTGTTTCGGGGAAGCGACATAAGGGGACTTGGCTCCATCAGACCCGTTAACGGAAATATCATAAGGCCCCTCTTAGTCCTTACAAGAGAAGAGATAGAGGAGTATATGTCGGACATAGGCACGGCTTTTTGCACGGACAGTACGAATCTGACGGATGACTATTCCAGGAACAAGATAAGACATAACATTTTGGAATATGCTGAAGAAAATATAATCCACGGCGCGGTAAAAAACATCGCTCGCGGCGCGGAAGTTTTGGATAGTATAAACGACTATCTGGATGAGGTCACAAGGACCGAATCAGAAAAAGTGACAACGGAAAAAGGAATCGATATAGAAAAGGTACTTTTACTTCATCCGGTGATAAGAGGGCGGATCCTCTACAGTGCCCTTGTAAGCGCTGCAGGCAGGGCAAAGGATGTGGAGGAGGTTCACGTAAAAGTCATAGAAAATCTGATGAGGCTTTCCGGAAACCACAGAGCAGACCTCCCCTATTCAATCGTTGCCGTAAAGGAATACGGATTTTTAAGATTTGAAAAAAAGACCCTCCTTGAAGAGTTTGCAAAACCCACAGGAGAGTTTGAATACAGATTCGAGCCGCAGAAGGTTTTTAAGCTTGGAAGCGGTGAAGAGATAGGCTTTAGGATTATAGAAACAGGCGGCCCTGTCAGGAATTTTCCCACAGATGCATATACTAAATGGCTGGATTGTGATAAAATTAGACAACCGATCGTGGT
Source organism: Lachnospiraceae bacterium (assembly GCA_017958585.1). Lineage (GTDB taxonomy): Bacteria > Bacillota > Clostridia > Lachnospirales > Lachnospiraceae > RGIG10340. The sequence goes on along the minus strand of JAGDCK010000048.1, from coordinate 18,403 downwards.
CAGAACCCGCAGGGACTCAGATTATATGACCATAAGGGACGGTCAGGGAAACACGGTTCACAAATCCCTGAGCGACTATATGATCACGGAAAAGATTCCTCCCTCAGAGAGGGACAGGATCTGTCTGGTGGCCGAGGGAAGTCATGTGCTGTGGCTTGTGGGCTACAGGATCAGTGAGTATTACAAGACCGGGCCTGACACGAGAAAGGTACTTGAGATCAATTATCTGCATTTTTAGGATAAAGAAATAAAAAAACGGAGGAATAATCATGGCATATCATATTGAAGAGCTTATCAGTGAAGAGAAAGTAAATGCCCGCATCAAGGAGATCGGCGAGCAGGTTTCCAGGGATTACGCCGGCAAGACGGTTCACCTTATCTGCGTGCTTAAGGGCGGAAGCTTTTTTATGACAGAGCTTGCAAAGAGAATAAGCTGTAACGTGTCACTTGACTTTATGTCTGTTTCAAGTTACGGAAGCGATACCAAATCAAGCGGTATTGTTAAGATCGTAAAGGATCTGGACGAGTCCATTAACGGCAAGGACGTGCTGGTTGTGGAGGATATCGTGGACAGCGGAAGGACCTTAAGCTACCTGCTTGCTATGTTAAAGGACAGAGGCCCCGCATCCATCAGACTCTGCACCCTTCTCGACAAGCCTGACAGAAGAGTAAAAGAGGTAAAGGTTGACTATACGGGATTTGAGATCCCCGATGAGTTTGTTGTGGGATATGGACTTGACTACGATCAGCTCTATAGAAATCTGCCCTATATCGGCATCGTAAAATTTGACGACTGATCGGAGGACCCTTGATTGAACACTAAGAGAATAAATATTTTACCCTATATAGTTCTGGGGATAATGCTTATAGCCCTGTTTTTTGCGTACAGAAATGCGCTTCAGACAGTAAACATGGACTACACCCGCACAGAACTTGAGACTGACATTGCATCAGACAACATTAAGGAGATAGGGATCTATCAAAATGAAGAGCCACCCACAGGATACATTCTGGTGGATCTTAAAAACGGAATCACCGGAAAAATGTTCGTAACAGATGTCACAAGCATCGAGAGTTACTTAAGAGAAGCCGGATTTGATCCCAAGGTTTACGACGTAAAAAGAGAGAGCTATTTTGTGACCACAATCCTTCCCATGCTGATAATCGTGCTGGGCGTGGCCATGGTGTTCTTCATATTTAATGCCCAGAACATCGCTGCAAACAGCGGCGGAAAGATGGCAAACTTCGGAAAGAGTACCGCAAAGCGAGGCGACATAAACACCAATGTGAATTTCGACAGCGTTGCGGGACTTAAGGAAGAAAAAGAAGAGCTTGAGGAGATAGTGGACTTTCTCAAAAACCCCGGAAAGTATACAAAGCTAGGAGCCAGGATCCCCAAGGGAGTGCTCCTTGAGGGACCTCCGGGAACAGGTAAGACACTTCTTGCAAAGGCAGTTGCCGGAGAAGCCGGAGTACCGTTTTTCTCCATATCCGGATCGGATTTTGTGGAGATGTTCGTTGGTGTCGGAGCAAGCCGTGTGAGAGACCTCTTTGAGACAGCAAAGAAAAACGCACCCTGCATCGTGTTTATCGATGAGATCGATGCGGTGGCAAGACGCCGCGGAACCGGTATGGGCGGCGGACATGATGAGAGAGAGCAGACCTTAAACCAGCTCCTGGTGGAGATGGACGGATTTGGTATAAACGAAGGCATTATCGTGATGGCGGCTACAAACCGTGTGGATATTCTGGATCCCGCAATCATGCGTCCCGGCAGATTTGACAGAAAAGTTGCTGTGGGTCCTCCGGATATCGGTGGAAGAGAAGAGATATTAAAGGTTCATGCAAGGAATAAATCCCTCGGTGAGGATGTGGATCTTGGAAAGATAGCCCAGACCACAGCCGGCTTTACGGGAGCAGATCTTGAGAACCTCTTAAACGAGGCAGCCATTAATGCCGCAAAGGATGACAGGAAATTTGTGGAAAGCGCTGATGTGGACAAAGCATTTGTAAAGGTCGGTATCGGCGCAGAGAAAAAGAGTAAGATCATCTCCGACAAGGAAAAGAAGATCACTGCTTACCATGAGGCGGGACATGCGATCCTGTTTCATGTGCTTCCCGATGTGGGCCCCGTATACACAGTATCCATCATTCCCACAGGCCTTGGCGCAGCAGGTTATACCATGCCCCTTCCCGAAAAGGATGAGATGTTCCTCACAAAGGGCAAGATGCTTCAGGACATCATGGTATCCCTGGGAGGAAGGATTGCTGAGGAGATAATCTTTAAGGATATCACCACAGGTGCCAGCAGCGATATCAAGAAAGCCACAAAGATGGCCCGCAGAATGGTTACCAGATTCGGAATGAGCGACAACATCGGTGTCATCTGCTACGATGACGACGACGATGAAGTATTCATCGGCCGAGATCTGGCCCATGCAAAGAGCCACAGTGAAGCGGTTGCAAGCGAGATAGACAGAGAAGTGAAATCCATAATCGACGACTGTTACAGGAAGGCGAAGGAGATCATTTTGGAGCATGAAAACGTGCTTCACAGCGCAGCAGAGCTTTTGCTTGCGAAGGAAAAGATAGGCAGAGAAGAATTCGAAGCTTTATTTTGACATTATAGACAAAACCCCTATGTGAATTTTGCACAAAAACGCATAGGGGTTTTTGTAATATTTGTGTAATCCGTTTATAGCATTATTAACAATGCCATGCTATTATAATATGCGTAACCCCCCCAATACATTATATAGTTTTTTGCTATACCCCATAAGAAATACCTTCTCTAAAAAGACAGCATCCCAAGCTGTCTTTTTTACTTATATAATTGAAAACTTCTTCCGATTACCTAAGTAAAGTGTTCTTTTTGATCTTAGGGCAATTTGACGAAAAACAGGGTATACATAGATATTGTGTAAATAAGAGAAATTTGCTTAGATTTATCACAGATATTGAAGTATTAGGTTTTTTTTAGTAAAATAGATTTAAGTAAATCGTTTTTAAATCTCTTGAGTTGAAAGGCGATATGCGATGGATTACGAAAAATTTAGGCGTTTGGAGAGCAATCTTCAATACATTTATAATATGAGGCCCCCCTTTAACGGAAGAGCCATTTTTGCTGACACTTCATCAGAGTATGTTATTCCTTACGAGCCTGCACCATATGATCTGGTGACCATAAGATTTCGAAGTAAGAAAAACAACCTGGATGGAGTTTTTTTTGTTCATAACGGCAGACGATACTTTATGAACAAGGTCGAGAGCACAGACGAATTTGACTTTTATGAATACAAATACCAGATGGAGAACGAGACGGTATCTTACCACTTTGAGTTTCGTTCCGGAGCCCTCACGGGTTACTATGACACCAGAGGTCTGGTAAAGGATGCCAACGACTATTATAACTTCAAGATCTTTCCAGGTTTTTCCACACCCGAATGGGCAAAGGGTGCCGTTATGTACCAGATCTATGTGGACAGGTTCAATAACGGTGATAAATCTAACGACGTGGAGACCGGTGAGTACTCCTACATCGGAGAGCAGGTCAGACGTGTGGAGGATTGGGACAGGTATCCTGATTCCATGGACGTGAGAAACTTCTACGGTGGAGACCTGCAGGGTGTTTTGGATAAGCTTGACTATCTGAAGGACCTTGGAGTTGAGGTAATTTACTTTAATCCTCTGTTCGTATCCCCCTCAAACCACAAATATGATATCCAGGATTATGACTATATTGATCCCCATATCGGAAAGATCGTGGTGGATGAGGGAAATCTCCTTGAGCCATGGGACAATGACAATTCCCATGCGACAAAATATATAAACAGAGTGACTGATAAGAGAAATCTTGAAGCCAGCAACGAGCTTTTCATAAAGGTGGTTGAGGAAGCCCACAAGAGGGGCATGAGAGTAATCCTTGACGGAGTGTTCAATCACTGCGGATCCTTTAACAAATGGATGGACAAGGAAAAGATCTACAGTGCCGAGAAGGGGTATGAGCCCGGCGCATTTGTAAGCGCGGACAGCCCTTACAGAAGCTTCTTTGATTTCAGGGATCAGAATGCATGGCCCTTTAACAACAGCTATGATGGCTGGTGGGAGCATGACACACTTCCGAAGCTCAATTACGAGGGCTCCAGGAAGCTTATGGATTATATTTTGGAGATAGGTCGCAAGTGGGTATCGCCTCCGTTTAATGCGGACGGATGGAGACTTGATGTGGCTGCGGACCTTGGTCACAGCTCAGAATTCAATCACAAATTCTGGGAGGAATTCAGAAAGGCCGTAAAGCAGGCAAATCCCGATGCGCTTATATTGGCAGAGCATTACGGCAGCACCAGAGACTGGCTGGACGGAAAACAGTGGGATTCCGTTATGAACTATGATGCATTTATGGAGCCGGTAACCTGGTTCCTTACAGGTATGGAGAAGCACAGCGACGACTTTAGAGACGATCTTCTTGGAAATTCGGAGAGTTTCTTTAATGCCATGAGACATCACTCCTCCGACTTTTCATATTCAAGTCTTCAGGTTGCCATGAACGAGCTGTCAAACCATGACCATTCAAGGTTTTTGACCAGAACCAATCACGTGGTCGGAAGGACCAACAACCTGGGACCGGAAGCTGCAAACAACGGCGTAAGCGAAGCAGTGTTCAGGGCAGCGGTAGTGATCCAGATGACCTGGGTGGGAGCACCTACCATCTACTACGGAGATGAGGTGGGAGTGTGCGGATTTACGGATCCGGATAACAGACGTACATATCCGTGGGGCAGGGAAAATCAGGGACTTTTGAATTTCCACAAAGACATCATCAGGATCAGAAAAGAAAATCCGGAGCTTAGGAGAGGTTCTCTCAAATACGTAGACAGCGGCAGAAATTATATGGCTTACGGAAAGTTCAACTCCGATGGAACAAGTCTTATTTTGATAAACAACTCTGACAAAGAGCAGTTTAAGACCATCAATGTCATCGATATAGGCGGACCGAGAATGGGCAAGATGGTGACACTTATAAAATCCGTAAGGGACGGATACACTACGGAGCCTGAGGAACATGTTGTGCAGGCCGGCAAGGTTGATATTTTACTTCCCGCACAGAGCGCCATCATCTTAAAGAGTGTAAAGTAGTTTTTTGATGGGTGCTTTCGTGGTATACTAAAGGGAATAGATTTATAGGGTTTTAGGAGACTAGTTAGTATGGCAAGAATTGAAAACATTGCGCAGCTGTGCCACAAGATCGAACTGGCCGACGAGATGACAGACAGAGTCTTGGAGTTCGAGGAGCTTGAGGACGGCTGGGAGCGTAAAGACCTGCTGGAGAAGATGCTTTCCCCCGAGACATGGGAGGAGGGCAGGACAGAGCTTAAAGAAAAGCTCGGTTCGGACCCTGACGGCAGCAGGATTTTGGCATGCAATCTGGAGAATGCGTTAAAGACCTGGAACAGGCTTGACGACATTGGGATTCCGGAGGACATCCTCACGGAGACCATGAAGGCATATTCCAGATTTGTGGAAGAATATAAAGTAAGCTACGGCTCTTACGGTTTTGACAGAGATTTTTGGACCATGCGCCAATCTTCGGGTTATTTGTTCCGCATAGGGGAACTTGAATATGAGATGACTGCTGTACCTGAGGCGGACTACAAACTGATCCCCGGTGACAAACCTGCACCGGGCAAGACGTGCAAGGTTATCAGTCTTCACATCCCTTCCGGAGCGGATATCTCTTTTCAGACTTTGGACAGATCCATACGCAGGGCCAGTGTTTTTTTTGAAACATTTTTCCCTGATTACAAGGATGTGCCGTACATATGCGACACATGGCTTTTGTATCCGAAGTTAAAGGAAATGCTTCCCGCATATTCAAAGATAATCCTTTTTCAGAAGCTCTTTAATGTGTATGCGGTAAAGGACGACACTTTGGATTACAAAGAGTGGGTTTTCGAGGACAGAGACATCGATGTTGAAAACGCACCGGAGGATACGTCGCTTCAAAGGACCATGAAGCGTTATATGCTTGACGGCGGGACCATGGGAGTCGGCATTGGCAGACTGATCATGTCATTTTGATATAATAATTTAGAAGGAATTGATACATATGTCATTTTGCATTATAACTGACTCTGCTTCCGACGTTACGGAAGAGATTAAAAAAGAATTCAATTTGCATGTGATACCTACGCCTGTGACCATTGAGGGCACGGATTATTTCGACGAGGAGACCATCTTCCCCGATGACTTTTATCGGATACAGGCCGAGGGAAAAGAGATAAAGACTTATCACATCAGCCAGTTTATGTTTGAGGAGCATTTCAGACCCTTTGCAAAACGCGGGGATGAGGTTTTATACATCTGTTTCTCCACGGGAATCGCCGGAACATTCCAGGCGGCAAATCTGGCATATGAAGAGATTAAGGAAGAATATCCGGATTTTAAGATGACCATCATAGATTCCAAATGTGCCTCCATGGGCTTTGGACTTGTGGTATATAAGCTTTTGACCATGCAGAAAAACGGTGCGGACAAGGACCTCATCATTGAGGCGGCAAAGTATTTCTGTGAGCATATGGAGCATGTGGTGACATTGCCGGAGTTAAGCTACCTGTTTAAAGGAGGACGCCTTGGAAAGACGTCGTTTCTTGCGGGAACCATGCTTGACATAAAGCCCATAATCGTGGTGGACGAGAACGGTTCTTTAAAAGCCGTTGAAAAAGTCCGCGGATGGAAGAAGGCATTAAAGCGCGTCCTTGACATGGTAGAAGAAAAAGGCCGCGATCTGGACAGGCAGATCGTCAGCGTGGTATACGGAACGGACGAGGAGTCAAGAGACTTTCTTGTTAATGCCATGAAGGAAAGATTTGGTGTCAAAGGCGTATGCGTGGGACGCGTGGGATGCGCCATCGGAGCACACACAGGCCCGGGAATTGTGGCAGTGGTGTTCCAGAATGAGATCAATGAAAAATATGAGGAGTATTTAAAATAATATAGTATTGAGAGGATTCGAAATGAAAAAGAAATTGGTTTTATCGATGGCTCTTGCCCTGAGCCTTGCTTTGGCGGCATGCGGAAGCAAAAGCAACGAAACACCTGCGGAAGTAAAGGTTGTGGAGCCTGAGGCAATTGAGACTGTGACGGAGGAACCCGAAGAAGTGGAGGAGACCGAAGAGGAGGAAGTGATCCTGGACGGCCTGGAAGTCATAAAAGACAGACCCACCGTTGACGGCAAAAAGCAAAGCTACCTTACCGGAGAGTGGAAGGATGAGGATGTGGTGAACAGAAGAAACATCGCCATCATGATCCCCAATGACAAGGCAGCCCTTCCACAGTACGGAATCTCACTTGCAAGCATCATCTACGAAGCTCCCGTTGAGGGACGAATCACCAGACTTATGGGTGTATTTGAAGATTATGATGATATCGACAGGATCGGACCTGTCAGAAGTTCTAGAGACTACTACGTGTACGAAGCCATGGCTTTTGATTCAATCTACGTTAACTGGGGACTTGCAGTTCCCTATGTATCCCCCATCATCAACACTGATGCGATCGACAACGTAAGCCAGTCAGTGACAGGAATCGATGTTCCATCACCTGAGGCGTTCGACAGAGTATCAAGATCCGGTTATTCCAAGGAGTACACAGGATATCTTTTCATAGACGGATTCAATCAGGCGGTTGAGAGACTTGGATATGCCACCGAGTACAGAGAGAAGTTCGAGCAGACATTCCTCTTTGCTCAGGATCACTACAGAGCATCCTACGATGACAAAGAGGATGCCACATTGATCTATCCCGGTGGAACGGACTCCAACAGCGGCGGTTACGGAAGCGCAGCACATCCTTATTTTGAGTACAATCCCGAAGATCATCTCTATTACAGATATGAGTACGGCGGACCTCAAAAGGATGAGTACAACGATGAACAGCTTGCGGTATCCAATGTGGTATTCAAGGTTTGTCACGGCGAGGTCAGAGATGACCACGACTATCTGGCATTCGGTGTCATCGGAAATGATGAGTGTTATGTATTTACCAACGGCAAGGTTATCAAGGGAACCTGGAGCAGAGAGAGCAATTACAAAGCCAACAGATACTACGATGAGGATGGCAATGAAATAGTTCTCAATCAGGGAAAGACCTGGGTTTGCAACATTTGGAAAGAGTACAGCAAATACATCTCATATGAATAAATCGAAAAAACTTATGATTGCGGCGGTGGTCTTCATCGCCGCAATAAATGCCTTAGCATGGACGAGCACAAGATTTTGTGATTTCTATATCGCAAATGTTTTCCCGCTGTGGGTGAATACCTACGGTCGTTTTTCTGCGCTGTTTGGCTTTTCCTTAGGGGAGAGGCTGATAGTGGCAGGGGTTGTGCTGCTTGTCTGTGCTTTTTTTATTGTTCCTGTGATCTTTTTGATCCGGATGGTAGTAACTGCTGTCACAGCGTCAAAAAAGGGGATAGATAAAAAGGTAAACAAAAAGTTTTTTAAAGGATTCTATAAATTTTTCGTCTGGGTTGTCCTTATAGTATGTACGCTACTTACGCTTAACTGCGCCGTGCTTTATCACGGCACAACTTTTGCGGATAAATATATGAAGGGAAGCAGAGATTCATTTACGGAAGAGGAACTTATCACTCTCAGAAACATGGTGGTGGAAAAGTGTAATGAATATGCGGAGTTTATAGAAAGAGACAGTGAAGGCAGACCGGTCTTTGAGGACTCCATGGAGGATATGAGTAGCAAGGTGGCTGCTGCCATGAGAGATATAGGAGAGGACTATCCGCTGCTTTCAGGGTATTATCCGAGGGCAAAGGCCATGATGTTTTCAGATTTTATGTGCCAGGAACATATGCAGGGTTATTATTTTCCTTTTTCTATGGAGTCAAACATAAATGTGGTGATGAACAAGCTTCGCCAACCTGCGACCATAGCCCACGAGTATGCCCATCTCCACGGATTTATATTGGAGGATGAGGCGAATTTTATAGGGTATCTTGCCTGCATCAATTCGTCCGAGCCCTATTATAAATACAGCGGGTATCTAAGCGTTATAAATTACCTTAACAATGATATCTATAAAAGGCACAGGTCAAATCCCAACAGATTTGCGGATGCAACCGAAGCGGTGCCTCTTTTGCAGGTTTCCGACAGGGTAAAAGGCGACAATTACTTTGTGGCGGATAAGGAGTGGGACAGGATAAACAAAAAGGCGGTTGTGGACACGGAGACTGTGGACAAGGTATCAGACAGCTTTACGGACGCCTCCATCAAGATAAACGGGGTCTCTGACGGAATGGCAAGCTACAGCAGGGTCGTGACGCTGTTACTTCAATATTATGATGGGGTCCTGTATGGGGAAGAGTAGCGAGAAATGGCTTAAATGCTTGTGTTTAAGGCCATCACGAAAAAAATTTACAAATTTAGAAAAAAAATTCATTTTAGTGGTTGACAGAACAGGGGTATGTCGCTATAATAATCAATGTTGTGACGGCGATTAAAGTTGTTACACCGCAGAAAGTCGGAAACACAATAACGCAAGGCTTTCTGCTTAACATATATGCGGGTGTAGTTCAATGGTAGAACACCAGCCTTCCAAGCTGGATACGTGGGTTCGATTCCCATCACCCGCTCTCAAATACAAATTAACAGTACATGCGCGAGTGGCTCAGCGGTGGAGCACCTCCTTGCCAAGGAGGGGGTCGCGGGTTCGATCCCCGTCTCGCGCTCTGGTAAAACAAAAGGACATCCAAGAGGATGTCCTTTTTGTTTTAGCAGAAGCCGAGACGGCTTCTGCACACCGCATAGCGTTCGCTAAGCGGGTTCGTAAAAAGGTCCACCGGACCTTTTTACGTCTCGCGCTCCGAGAAACCGGTGCCTCGAAGGTTCGATTATCTTCGCTTCGCTCCGGTCCATGAAAAGAAGCTACTTATTTTTTTACAAATTAATGGATGATTACGTTGTCTGGTGTGAACTAAAATCCGACGGTGATAGCAAAAGCAGTAAACTTGTCGGTATATAATTACCGACTGGAAGGCCATTACACCTTTTGTTGGTCGGAAAAAACAGAGTGATTTGAGAGAAGCAGCATGTATTTTACCGACTAAAAATGAATTATTTATATCTGCGTAGGATTATTATAACCGACGAAATAGACTTTTCGATTAATTGCATCGGAAGTCAGCCTTAAATAAAAAAGATATGGCAACATACTACCATTTGTGGGAGAAATAATTTATGATAAAGAAAGCATGCGCCATCAAAGCACTTTGAGGCCGAGTGATCATCAGTATCATAATGCTGCCCGAATAAAAAAAGGTTATATGGAGGAAAGGGAAACAAATTGAAGAAAACTGATAATCCGCTGATAGCAGCAGATATAAGTACACATATACTTACAGTTCAGCGCTTTATAAAACAATGCGAGATGAATGCATTGAAAAATGACGGAGTTATAGATAAGGAAGAAAAGGCTCTGTTGGAAAAGATCACAAAGATTTCAGGAAAGTATATATCAGAGCTTAAAAAATTATATTAATCCCGTGCAAGGAAAATAAAGCATAGGAAATTAAACATCAGAAAAAAATACAAGCTAAACGATAAACACCCCCGAGTCACAATCTCGAGGGTGTTTAATATTATAAAAGTATCTATCAGTTCCACTTCTTTCCGTTCACTTTGACGGAGCCAAGGTCGCAATCCAGATCCAGGTCCTTTGTCTCGGGATCGGGAACATTCACTGAGATGTCGCCCAGGTCGCATTTGACTTTAAGTCTTTCGAAATCACCGTCTACCGAAATATTTCCGCAGTCGGCTGTTATCTCGCCTCTGTAAAAATCAGTGTCACTCAGTTCGATGTCTCCGAGGTCAGTGTTTATGGAGATATAATCAAATTCGGAAGATTCCAGGTCGATGTCCCCGGCGTTGGTGCTCACGTTGACATCCTTGGTATTTAAATCTTTCAAATTTATGTCACCGGCGTCTGCCTCTATCTGAAGGGATTGAATGTTAAGCCCTTTAAGGTCGATATCTCCGGCATCGGTGTCGATCTTTACAGAGTTCAGATCAGTGTTATCAGGCACAGTGATATTAAGCTTGTAATCCGAAATGTCGCCCAGGGATATTTTATCGATGTGCTGGGTGACAGAAAGTTTTCCGTCCCTTACTTTGATGGTGGGAGCGTAGTCTTCAGGGTAATTATGCTCGATCTTTAACTCTTTGCCATATACGATGTCCACGTCGGCGGCATCGGTTTCGATATCTATGGAGTCGATGACATCAGCTTTATAATATATTTCCTGCATGGGACCCGGAGCTGAGGCCTTTCCTATATGAAAGATCTCAACGTTAAATTTGAAAACATGGTAGAAGAGTGCCAATACCACAACGATCAAAGTGATGGTCCACAATATTAATAAGTAGAGTTTGGTTCCGTTTTTCTTTTCCATGATCAGTCCTCCTTTACCAGAGCAACTTCAAGTATCTTGTGCAAAACTGCGGCGATGGGCCAGATTATCCAGGAGATATCCCATCTGAAAGTGATAAAGCTGATGATGAGATATACGCATGTTATTGTGGTCCAGTATACTTCCATAACAGCCGTGGCTGCTTTACTTACATATTCCACTTCGTTCTCCTTTCCGTAGCTTCCGCTGATGGTGTTTGAATCATTTAATTTGAGGAGTGTGTCGTAGATGCCCATTATATGGCTGCTGAATATAAATAGGAAAACTCCGGCGGCAACCATGGTAAAAATCGAGATCACGAAAATTCCGGATCGCATCACTGCGATGGGGAGCCAGCAGATGGAGCAGAGCATGACTCCGAGGGCGATCATAAACGCATAAGCTATTTTGAAGGTCTTTCTCTTTTCCCTGACCTGTGCGGCAGTGGCCATATCGATCTGGCAGGGTACAGATGTGAGGAAGTGCCACTCGGAATTTCTGACACCGCTGAATACGAAAAGTGCGATGGCGATTCCGATACTTAAAAACATTCCCATGAGGCTGAAAAGTGCGGCGTTTTTAAAATCAACAAATGCTGTCAAAATAGGAAAGCACACGCTGAGGATGCAGAGCATAACGCCGACACCCACCATGAGTCCGCTTGCTTTTCTCACATTCAGGTAGTCAAGTACCTCATCGTTTCTGAGAAACCTGCGGTTTATGCTGGCTTCTCTGACTCTGGTTTCCTCCACTTCCTTTGTAAGGCCAAGGTCCTCAGCCAGTTCGTCGAGATTTCCAAATTCCGAGATCACGGTTCCCACAGCGCTGTTCTCGCTTAAGCCGTCATTTATCAGTTCGTTATATTTGTCTTCCATCATGTTCAAAAGCTCTGCCTTTGCTTTCTTTACTTCCGTGGTGTTTGGAAGATTTGCAAACATTGCTTCCAGATAGTTTCTAATTGTCTCCATTCTATTCTCCTTTTTTAATGTAGATTAAGATCGAATAAACTTTTCCACTACGTCCTTTGTAAGTTCCCATTCTTCACATTTGCTCTCGTAATAATTTCGACCCTCTTCGGTGATACGGTAGTAGGTTCGCTTCTTGCCGTTTCCCTCCATGTCTTTTTCTGCCACAAATGATTCGATGAATCCGTTTTTCTCCATTCTGGTGAAGGCTGAATACAGCGTGGTTTCCTTCATTATGTATTTCTCTTCCGTGATGGTCTTTATCTGCTTTGAGATCTCGTATCCATAGGAAGGTTCCTTCAGGAGAATGCTCAGGATCATGGTATCATTGTAGCCTCTGATCACATCGCTGCTTATCTCGACCATAAAGCCTCCTTTTTGTTGATGCAGTGCAGGGTGCACATTAAACCGGTTTTAATATGAAAATACTATGTCTGTCATACTACGACAGATAGAGTACTTCATCTGTTGAAGTAAATATACTACGACAGTCGTAGGAAGTCAACATTATTTTTAAAAATAATTTTTGCACGAGTAAATATAGAGTTAACGCAAAGAAGCGGGGGGCTGTAGGGATGCCACCAAGCGAATTTTTGCAGACGCAAAGACTTGCCTTCGCGGCGAGGACTGTTTGAGCAACCAGCGCCCTGCAGAGGGGATCCGCATACGGTAAAATAGATCATCGCACGAGTAAATATAGAGTTAATGCAAAGAAGCGGGGGGCTGTAGGGATGCCACCAAGCGAGTTCCGCAGACGCAAAGGCTTGCCTTCGCGGCGAGGACTGTTTGAGCGACTGGCGCCCTGCAGACAGGACCCGCTTCTGATGTAAACCAACAACAATTTTGTCGAATAACACTATTTTGTCTCCGGATTTTTGTAATATCATAATTGTGCTATAAAAAAGCAAATTAGTGAAAGCGCCTCCGATAAGTGTTATTTTATAATTTCTATTGCAAATCAATAACATAACGGAGGGTACGATTATGAAAAAGAAATTGTTAAGCGCATTGCTTTGCGCAGCAATGACAGCTACCATGCTGATCGGATGCGGCAGTGCAGAGCAGGCAGCGACTGAGACTGCAGACAAAGCAGCAGATACAGCCGCAGAAACAGTTGTTGAGGACACAGAGGCAGCTACCACAGCTGAGGTCGAGAAGGTTGAACTCAAGGTGTGGAGCCCCGAGGATGAGCATGACATCACTGTTGAGCAGTGTGAGGCATTCGCAGCAAATCATCCTGAGTATGAGATCACATTCACTTATGAGAATGTTGAGAACGCAGACTCAATCACACAGTTAAAGAACGACCCTGATGTAGCAGCAGACGTATTTGTTTATCCTACAGGCGGTATCCCTGAGATGATCGAAGCAGGTCTCATCTATCCCATCACAGTGGATGTTGAGAATGTAAAGAGCGCATACGGCGAGAACGCTATCAAGTCATGCAGCTCTGACGGAGTTCTCTATGGTATTCCTCAGACACCCAATGCATTCTTTATGTATTACAACAAGAGCCTCTTCACAGAGGATGAAGTAAAGTCCATCGAGACAATGCTTGCAAAGGATCTTGGAAGCGATGTAAAGAATTTCTCATTCACCATATCAAACAGCTGGTATGTTGAGTCATTCTTCTATGCAAACGGCGGAACACTTTACGGTGATGACGGTACAGACGGAACACAGTGCTCATGGAACGATGAGAAGGGTGTTGCAGTTGGTAAGTATCTCCTTGACCTTGTTGCAAACGACAAATACGTAGAAGATATCGACGGTATCGCAGCAAGCATGTTCCAGGAAGGAAAGCTCGGTGCAGTATGTTCAGGTACATGGTCTTCAGAGGACTTCAAGGCAGCTCTCGGCGATGACCTTGGTGCGACAGTTCTTCCTACAGCAGAGATCGACGGAAAAGTTTGCCAGCTCAGCAACTTTGCCGATTTCAAGGCATACGGCGTTAAGTCTTCAACTCTTTATCCCAAGGCAGCTCAGCAGCTTGCAGAGTGGCTTGGCGGAGAGGAGAGCCAGCTTAAGCGTTTCGAAGCTATCAATATGACTCCTACCGTAACAGCACTTCTTGAGAACGAGTCAGTTCAGGCAAACGTAGCAGCATGCGCACTCAGCGAAATGACAGGAAACTTCTCAACACCTCAGCCTACTACTTCACAGATCAGCCAGTACTGGGCACCTGTTGAAGCATTCGGTAAAGGAATTGTAAACGGCGACATCACAGAGGCAAACCTTCAGGAGAGCATTGATTCCATGGTAGAGGGTGTTACCACAAAATTGGCTGAGTAATCAGCACTTTTAATCACAGAAAATAATCTGCGAAAAGAAATGTAAATTTATTCCAGGGATCGCTTTCTGCGATCCTTGGAGTTTTTAAAGGAGAATTATGGATGAAGCAGTCGGGTTACGATAAGACTCTGCAGCTTGCAAAAAAAGTGGACAAAATAGACAGACTCTCCTACATACTTATGGGATTTGCGCATATAAAAGCAGGGCAGATCGTAAAGGGTGTAGGATTTTTTCTGCTGGAGATCGCATTTATCTTTTACATGATAAATAAAGGTGTCACAACCCTGTTAAATCTCATTACCCTGGGAACTGTTCAGCAGGGAATGGTATACGACGAGGCGGAAGAGATCTATGTGAGAGTGGACGGAGACAACTCCATGCTGATGCTGTTATACGGCGTTGTGGCTCTGTTTGTGATAATCGGTTTTGTCATTTTGTGGCGTGTGAGCGTCCGCACAGGTTTTCAAGCTCTGATCAACAAAAAAGCCGGAAAGAAAAATCCGGGATTCATCGAGGACATAAGATCCCTCTTTGACAAAAATATTCACATGAATCTGTTGTTTGTCCCGCTCTTGGGACTGTTCCTTTTTACGGTATTGCCCCTTGTGTACATGATACTCATGGCATTTACCAACTATGATGTAAATCATCAGCCCCCGGGAAACCTCTTTGACTGGGTGGGGCTTAGAAATTTCAACGAACTGTTGCTTTCCTCGGGAAAGATCGCACAGACCTTCTGGCCGGTTCTTGGCTGGACCCTGGTGTGGGCAGTGTTTGCAACGTTCAGCAACTATTTCCTTGGAATACTTCTCGCAGTCCTTATCAACAGGGACGGAGTTAAATTGAAAAAATTATGGAGAACGGTTTTCGTCCTCTCCATTGCCATACCTTCATTTGTAAGCCTCTTAGTGATCCGTACAATGTTAAACAAAAGCGGTGTCATCAACATGGAGCTTATAAGCTTAGGCTTTATAAAGGATCCTCTGCCGTTTTTGACGAATGCAACCTGGGCAAGGGCCAGCGTCATCGTGGCAAATATGTGGATAGGTATTCCCTTCACAATGCTCATTGCAACGGGAATCCTCACCAATATCCCCTCGGACCTCTATGAGAGTGCAAAGATCGACGGAGCGGGACCTTTTATGATGTTTAAAAAGATAACCATGCCCTATATCTTTTTCATCACAACGCCGTATCTTATCTCAAACTTTATAGCCAATGTAAACAACTTTAACCCCATCTATTTCATGACGGAGGGCGGACCTCTGACCCTGGAATATTTCAAGGGCGCCGGAAAGACGGACCTGCTTGTGACATGGCTCTACAAACTTACAAAGGACAGCTTTGACTACTGTTATGCTGCGGCCATCGGTATTTTGATCTTCGGTATATCCGCAACGGTTTCACTTATTCTCTACAATAAGTCAAATGCGTCCAGAAACGAGGAGGGCTTCCAGTTATGACGACTCCTAAAGGATTTAATTCAAAATATTACAGACTCCTTCCGGTGTTTGCTCTTCTCCCGGTACTTCTGTTGTTTTTGCCCTACGTTTCCACAGGCGGTAAGAGCTTAAACGGCCTGGGAATGCTTAAGGCTGCGGGTGAATTCAAAAATGCGGCAGGTGCGGTTTTACCCATATTTGGAGGGATCGGAGGCCTGGTGGCAGGTCTTGTGGCAGCGGCAGCGCTGATACTGCTTTTTATCTTTAGAAACAAAGTATTCGGATATATCGCAACCTTTGCGGAAGCGTTCTTTGCTTTTTTTGAAGTGGCATCATTTTTTGGTATCAAAAAAATGTTTGATGCTACGGAAGGTTTTGGAAGTGATTTCATGATCCACGACCTGAGGGCAGGATTCTGGGTATTACTCATTGCAAGTATCGCCGGCTTGTGGATAACCATGGCGGCCAACAGATTTCACACAGAATATATCATCCTCACGGTTATGTCCGTGATATGGCTGTTTCCGGTTTTTTATATCACAATGACCGCGCTTCGTCAGGAAGGATCATTTTATGTAAATTACATAATGCCCAAACAGCCGGGACTTGAGAACTTTAAAAAGATGATCTTTGATGATTCCAAGTTCCATTACGTGAGATGGTTTAAAAACACTCTGCTTGTGGCTACCCTTTCCTGTATTGTGAGCTCGCTTATAGTGCTTCAGAGTGCATACGTGCTCTCCCGTATACGTTTTAACGGCAGAAAGGTGATCATGAATCTGCTTCTGATCCTGGGAATGTTCCCGGGATTCATGTCCATGATCGCTGTGTACTATATCTTAAAGGGTATGGGACTTGCACAGTCTCTTGTGGCATTGGTATTGGTATATTCGGGAAGTGCATCCCTTTCATACTATGTGGCGAAGGGATTTTTTGATACCGTACCGAAATCCCTGGACGAGGCAGCCTGCATAGACGGCGCCACAAAATGGCATGTGTTTACAAAGATCATCATGCCGCTGTCAAAGCCCATCATCATTTACACGGTTTTGACATCATTTATGGGACCCTGGGCGGATTATATTTTTGCAAGTGTGATCCTGGGAGATAAGTCAGATTATTACACAATTGCAATGGGACTCTTCAACATGATCAGTATGGAGAACATCGACAAGTACTTCACCCAGTTTGCGGCTGGTGCGGTGCTGATATCGATCCCCATCGCAACACTGTTTATCAGCTTACAAAAGTATTACGTAGAGGGATTGTCAGGTTCCGTGAAGGGTTAGGGAAGTTTAAAAAAACAGATAACACTCCTGATCAGAGTTTTATTGTTTTCGAAGAAGGCATGGCTGAAATTCGGCCGTGCTTTTTTCACGGTACAGACGGATTTTGCTCTTTGTTTCAGTAGTTAATTTCGATGTCGTGAAAAATGTGAGGTAAGATGGTATAATCAATAAAAATATTTTAGGACGGAGAAAAAGATGGATCCTGTAATAGTACTTGCAAGTGAAAAAGACAGAAATGAGATAATGGCACTTTACAAAGCCCAGATAGGCAGAGAGTTTTGCCCCTGGACAGATCACTACCCTTCAAATGAGACCATAGACTATGACTTTTCAAGGGATGCGCTGTTTGTCATGAAGGAAGACGGGCGGATCATTGCGGCCATCTCTCTGGAGGAGGATGAGGAAGTGGATGTGCTTGAGTGCTGGGACAGGAATCTTACCCCATCGGGGGAACTGGCAAGACTTGCGGTCCTTCCCACAGAGCAGAACAAGGGCATTGCCAGAAAGATGCTTAACTTCGGAATGGAAGAATTAAAGAGGCGGGAATATGTGGCAACCCACTTTCTGGTAAACAGGCACAATGTGAAAGCCATAAAGTCCTATGATGCTTTCGGTTTTAACGTGGTGGGAGAGTGCGAAATGTACGACCAGGAATTTCTTTGCTATGAAAAGAAACTGTAGTCTGGAACAGATTATAGCCGGGAAAGAAATCATGGCAAAAAAGAGATCATGGCCAGATAAGATTTAGACTAAAGAAATTATTGATAAAAGCGATTAAAGAAAAACAGAAACTGTAGATTAGAAAAGCTTCAAGCCTTGTATCAAAGACTTGAAGCTTATTTTACTTTATAGGAAATTCCTCCGAATTTCCTATAAAGTAAAAAGCGCTCCGCTAAGGATGCGCACTCTGCGCACATCGCACTTCGTGCGAGAAGAAGATTGTTGCTAAAGCAACACGCG
>JAGDCK010000047.1 GCA_017958585.1 Lachnospiraceae bacterium | reverse complement strand
TCAGTTTCAAATTCTTTTATGAGATCAGGCAGATCAAGATCGGAAGCTGCCTTTAATATTTCTTTGATTTCACTTGCACTTTTCATTTAGTCGATCTTTCCCCATTTATTCAAAGGCCAGATGCGGAAAGCACCCTTTCCGGTAAGTTCGCTTCTCTTGATACTTCCCACTATCTCAAAACGGGAATCAAGGCTCTCGTTTCTGTTATCTCCCATGACAAAATACTCATCATCACCAAGAACCACATCATTTTCGGCTCTTCCGCGCATATCCTCTCTGATCACTTCCCTGCCGTAGCTCTCTTCCAGGACCTCGCCGTTTATATAAATATAACCGTCCTCGTCAATGCGAATGGTCTCACCGGGAAGACCGATGATCCTCTTAATATAATGTGAAGAAAGGTCACTTCTTGGCGGGAATACTACAATATCAAATCTCTCAGGGTCCTTGAATCTGTATGATAGCTTATCCACCCAGAGATTGTCCCCATCGCTTAAGGTGTTCATCATACTGGTGCCTTCCACAAGGGTTCGCTGACCCACATATGTTATCACCATGTAAGTGACAAACAGGATAAACAATATATATAATGCAGTGCTTAGAAGTTCCTTTAATACTTTATTCATGTCTGAATCCTCCGATGATCAATTTAGTGGCCTCTCAAGAGATATACGGCCAAGCCTGCCGCTTCTGAAATCGTCTATCAAAAATCCGGCAGCTTTGTTTATATCAGGCTCCTCACCCTTTAAATGCGCTTTTCTTGCAAGGGCGATCTCCTTTAGTATTTCTATGGGTTTTTGTCCCGAAACCTCGATTCCGTAACGCTCATTTATGGTGTCAGGATAAAGTCTTATGAGATATTCCAAAAGGTCACAGGCAAGTTCATCCGTAAAAATGATCTCATCGTTGATGGAGCCTATAAAAGCAAGACGTCTTCCAACTTCCTGATCCTCAAACTTGGGCCACAATATTCCCGGTGTATCCAAAAGCTGTAAGTCCTTTCCCTTTGTGATCCACTGTTTGCCCTTTGTGACTCCGGGTTTGTTGCCGGTCTTGGTAGCGGCCTTTCCAACAAAAGCATTGATAAAAGTGGATTTTCCCACGTTGGGGATACCTACTATCATGGCTCTGATCGGTCTGTTTTTTATACCGCGCTTAAGATTTCTCTCTATCTTTTCCTTGCAGGCTGCCTGAACCAGTGCCTGGATATTTTTTACACCGGCACCTGATTTTGAATTAATTTCAGACACAATGCATCCCTGATTCTCAAAGAAAGAGATCCATTCTCTGTTTACTTTTGGATCTGCCAGGTCAGATTTGTTTAGTAAAACGATCCTGTATTTATTTGCGGCCATCTTGTCTATATCCGGATTTCTGCTGGATAGAGGAACTCTGGCATCAACCAGCTCGATCACAAGGTCGATAAGCTGTAAGTTTTCCTCCATCATCCTCTTGGCCTTTGTCATATGGCCCGGGAACCAGTTTATGGTAGTCTTGTTTTCACTCATTTATTTTCCCTTATTTTTTCTGTTTCTTCCTGTTTTGTATTTAAAACACTTATCTGTAAAATATCTGCAGAACGTAAGAATATCACCTAATCCGTAAAGCTGCTAATCTATAAAACCTGCTTTACCGTGGGGGCACTTGAATTTAAACCATGCCTTACCCACCAGGTACTCATCCTTTATCACTCCGATGTTGGCACTTCTTGAATCCTCGGAATTATCGGGGTTATCGCCTATGCAAAAATATTCTCCGCTCTTTAGAGTCATCTCCACAGACAAAATCCCGGGGTCTGAAATACCGTTTTCATAAAGATCTGAAGCCTCTCCGTTTACATACAGCACACCATCTGATATCAAAAGCGTATCTCCGGGAACGCCCACGACTCTTTTTACATAGTAATGCGTGTTTTCATTTCCTTTCGGAAGGAAAACCACACAATCGTTTTTCTTGGGGGAAGTTACGATATAGATAAATCTGTTTACCAGGATCTTTTGTGCGTTGTAAAGAGTATCCTCCATGGAAATACCCACCACATTTACACTCATTCCAAAGAAATATACGCCCACAAGGGCCAAAAATACTGAGGCGAAAATGCCAAAGAACCAATTAAAGATCTCTCTTATGATCGCGTTATTAATTTTCTTTTTCCTGCGATAAAAGCTTAATCCTTTGTTTCGTGCCATAAAACATCCCTGAACTTTTCTATTTTACCAAGAAAAAGTATACCATATATTGCAGAAAATAAAAAGGACAACTACAAAAGTAGTTGCCCTTTGGCCTGACTTATATTATTTTACAAGCTCTTTAACTTTAGCCTTCTTACCGATGCGGTCTCTTAAGTAGTTAAGTTTAGCACGTCTAACCTTACCACGTCTTACAACCTCGATCTTCTCTACATTGGGAGAGTGTAAAGGCCAAGTCTTTTCAACACCAACACCGTTAGAGAACTTTCTAACTGTGAAAGTCTCTCTGTTGCTTCCGCCCTGTCTCTTAAGTACAGTACCCTCGAAAACCTGGATTCTCTCACGGTTACCCTCTTTGATCTTACCGTAAACCTTTACAGTATCACCTACATTGAAATCATCAATGTTCTCTTTAAGCTGTGCTGCTTCGATCTCTTTAATAATATCGCTCATTATAAGCCTCCTTGATAAATGGGATGTTCTTAATACAAAATGTAACATATGACCATCTGATTTTTGACAACATTGGTATGTTATCATAAGACCTTATAAATTGCAAGCATTTTTCTAAATAATCGGTAATATCTGTCGGCTATAATATCAGTTCTTATCAACTGTTTAACGAATCTGCAAGAACTGTTATCAGCTCTTCAAGGATTCGGCAAGTTTACTGATGTCTGAAAGTTTCTCAACGCACTCTTCCATCTTTTCAACTGCTTCCCTGCTCTTTTCTGCACCGTCATTTGTGGACTGCGTTACGGAGTCTGTAGTACTGGAGAGATTGCTGATATTATTTGCGATTACATCCGTTGCGGATACTATATCCATCATGGACTTATCCATGCTCTCTATGCTGTTTTTAAGATCCACAACCTGGGCATCAATAACCTGGAATTTTTCCTCGGTTATATCGATCATCTCAGTCTGTTTGGCAATGGTTTCAACGGAGTGTTCCACACTGTCTCCGGCTACCTTTGCATCCGCAATAAGTTCACCTATGATATTGGTGATCTTTTCGGTGGCGGATTTGGTCTGTTCCGAGAGCTGTCTGATCTCATCAGCAACAACTGCAAAACCTCTTCCTGCCTCTCCCGCTCTTGCAGCCTCAATGGAAGCATTTAATGCAAGAAGGTTTGTCTGGGATGAAATATTAAGGATATCTCCGATAATATTCTGAACCTCATCAACCTTTGATGTAAGTCTTGTGGTGGCCTCATATGTGGCCTTACTGGTATTTTCAACATCCGTTGCCTGCGCCTTAAGGTCCCTCATAAGCTTTGCACCGGCCGCCACGTTGTCGGCGGTGACATCGGATATCTCTTTTACCTTGCTGTTTTCAATCTTTGCTTTCTCTGTATTTTTCTGGATCTCATCGCACATTCCGGCCTGCTCAGCCACAGCGCTTGAAGCGGAACGCATTCCTGCGGCAATGTTCTGGGTGGAAACGTCGCTGGAATTAATACAGTCCATCAGATCCGCAAGGGAATCGTTAGCCTGCTCAAAGCTTGTATTTATCCGGTCTGCTGTGGCATTCATCTTGTCGATGTTCTCTTTTTGGATAAGTGCGGCTTTCTCCGCTTCCTCGATACGACCAAGGTTAAACTTCTCTGAAATATCCATAACCACATATACACCGATACATACAATTACGGATATGATCCAACGAAGCTCCGGGCTGCCGGTGTTTTGTATATGAAGCACTGCCGTTAATACAGATTTAAGAATGTTTGCCACGAGAATTATGAGAGATCCCACAACCGCAAATCTTTTGTTCATATACATAATGGACGCGATGAGCACCGGGAATGCATATACGAAAATACTCTCCTCAGTTCCAAGAAGTAACAGAACTGCAAATGAAAGTGCCGCAGGTCCCGTCATCAAAGATCCACTGATCCTCTTTCCCCTGAAACCTACGTAACCCACGATGGATATGACACACATCAATACAACGAAAATAAGTTGAAAAAGATCTGTCCCCGCAGCTGTTCCGTTTGTGAAGGGATAGATCTTCGACAGGATCATGTAAAATGACATGACCATGATAACAATAAATACTCTTTTGTCGATCTTGAGATACTGATCTTTGCTTAACATAAAATCACCATACCTTTCAAGTAAATATTTTCTGAATACTTAGTATTTATTGTATCATTTATTATTCAATTTGTTAATATACAAAAACAATCAAATTAGTAGAGATTATTTAATCATTTGTAAATACAAAAATCTCTCTGTCAGCCTCGTAAAATCCTAATTTTTTTAATACGGAAGCGTTCTCATCTCCCGTGCAAAATACAAACGGAATGCCGTTTTCCTTATATTTATTTACAAGGAATGAAAAACCGTGGATATTTTCATCGGTAAGATCCGTTTTTATCAGTATCCCATGGATAGATTCAAAGTCGTATTTTTCATTATCAAAAGAATCCGCTTTGCACTTAAGATTTTCCCTTACCGTATAGCAAAACATTCTATAGCTTCTGAAATTCCTAAAAATATTCTCTCTTTCGATAAGATCTTTTAAGTTCGGATCTGCAGTATAAAATCTCACAGCTCCTTTTTTTAAAACAGTACCATAAAGCTCATGCCTGAGATTTTCTGCGTCTTTGAAAATATCTTCCTTAAAGCTTACTTCCAGGAAGTTACCTTTCCCTTCCTCTATAATGACCAGGTCATCGTTTTCAAAAACCACCTTGCCCCTTCCGCTTTTAAGGGATTCTATGGCAAAAATATTGTTTCGCTTTTTCTTTGAAAGCTTATCAATCATGCGGATCCTGTCTTCGTAGTTTTTGTATAGATCCGGGCGGACTGCCTTTGTCTTTTCAATGGACTTTTCCAGTCTCCAGGCTTCCACATCCTTGTGATTTCCGGTAAGGAGCACCTCCGGAACCTTTTTTCCATGCCATTCTTCGGGTCTTGTATATTGAGGATATTCCAGAAGATCCATATGAAATGACTCTGTCTCACTGGAGGCATCATTACTGAGAACTCCGGAGATAAACCTGGATGTGGCATCGATTATGATCAGCGCCGCAAGTTCTCCACCCGTAAGCACAAAATCCCCAACGGACACATAGTCTGTGACAACCTCTTCCAAAACCCTCTCATCAATTCCTTCGTAGTGGCCGCAGATTATGACAAGGTCATCCTCTTTTGCAAAATCCTTTGCCATATCCTGACAAAAAGGTTTTCCCTGGGGAGTAACGTACACAGTACGCACTTTTTTTCCATTGGAAGCGTGATTAAAAGCTTTGAAAACAGGCTCAGCCTGGATTAACATTCCTGCGCCGCCGCCGTAAGTGTAATCGTCAACCTTTCCATGCTTATCATCGGAAAAATCCCTGATATTTATGGCATTTACATTTATTAAGTTGTTCTTTTTTGCCCTGCCGATGATGCTGGTATTTACCACATCCTCTATCATCTGAGGGAACAAAGTCAGAACCGAAAAATTCATAAGAAACCGCCTATATCAATCCGTCCATAATGTGAACGGTCATTTTCAAATTTTCAATATCAACATTCAGGATGCAGTCCTTGATGGCAGGAAGCAGGATCTCTTCGCCGTTTCCCCTGTCAACCACATAGACATCGTTTGCACCTGTCTGCATCACGTCTGTGATCTCGCCGATCTTTACATCATTTTCATCAAAGACTTCGATGCCGATAAGATCTGCGATGAAATACTCATCCTTTGAGAGCTTCACTGCCTTTTCTCTCTCCACTAAAAGCTCGCTCTGTCTCAGTCTTTCCACATCATTCATGGAATCAAATCCCTTAAACTTGATGATCACAAACTGTTTAAAGAATTTGACGCTCTCGATCTCAACTTCAGTGCGCTCTTTTCCGGTATCAAGGATGCAGGATTTAAGCTTTTTAAATCTTCCCGGATCGTCCGTTGTGGGAAATACCTTTACTTCACCTCTTACACCGTGGGGCTGTGTTATGACTCCGATCTTAAACTCTTTTTCCATAATCTCACTTTCTTAAATAGAAATAAAATTAATCAGTTTAAAACAAGGAGAAACACATCGTGCCTCTCCTTGAATTTCTCTTAGACGATTTCTACGTCAACTCTTGTGTTATCCTTAGATGATGCTGCTTTTACAACAGCTCTGATAGCTTTTGCTATTCTACCCTGCTTACCGATCACTTTTCCCATGTCGGAAGAAGAAACGTGGAGCTCGATAATGATATTCTTGCCCTCTGTTTTTTCAGTAACTACAACTTCTTCAGGTTTGTCAACTAAGGCTTTAGCAATTACTTCCACTAATTCCTTCATAATCCACCTCCGGCGCAGACTAACCTGTTATTTTTCGATTCCGGCTGCCTTGAAAAGTTTTCCAACTACCTCTGTAGGCTGAGCACCGTTAGCAAGCCACTTCTTAGCTGCTTCTTCGTTGATTCTGAAGGTGCTGGGATCTGTTGAAGGATCGTATGTACCGATCTCCTCGATGAATCTACCGTCTCTGGGTGAATGAGAATCAGCAACGATGATTCTATAGAAAGGAGCCTTCTTCTGTCCCATTCTTCTCAATCTGATCTTAACTGCCATTTTATTTTCCTCCGTTTAAAAATAATTTTTATATATGGTAAGAACCTTTTTTCAAATGTTCATATCCAACCTGTTAATCAGGGATCAGAATGGAAATCCACCTTTTCCCATGCCTCCGAAGCCTCCCATTCCCGGGAACATTCCGCGGCCGTGTTTCTTGCCGCCACCAAACTGCTTCATCAGCTTCTGTGTCTGTTCAAACTGCTTTACAAATCTGTTGACCTCAGCAATGTCGAGGCCGCAACCCTTGGCGATCCTGAATTTCCTCTTGGGATTTAAGACCTTGGGATTTCTTCTCTCCTCGGGGGTCATGGACAGGATAATGGCTTCGGTTCGCTTTAACTGCTTCTCCGATTCATCCGTATCCACATTCATGTTTTTCATGCCAAGCCCCGGAAGCATTCCCATGATATTTGCCAAACCGCCCATCTTGCGCATCTGCTTCATGCTCTCAAGGTAATCTTCAAAATCGAATTTACCTTTCTTCATGCGGCCGGCCATATCGCGGCTTTTTTCTTCATCTATATCAATGCTTTGAGTTGCCTTATCAATTAGGGAGAGTACATCTCCCATTCCCAGGATCCTGCCCGCCATTCTGTCGGGGTAAAACTGGTCGAGATCCTCAAGTTTCTCACCCTGGCTGACAAACAGAATCGGCTTTCCGGTCACGGCTTTAATGGATAATGCGGCACCGCCTCTGGTATCTCCGTCCATCTTGGAGAGAACCACTCCGTCGATTCCGATCTTTTCATTAAATTCGTTTGCCACATTTACGGCATCCTGACCGGTCATGGCATCCACCACCAGAAGTGTCTGGTGAACACCGACTTTTTCTTTTATCTCCTGAAGCTCGGTCATCATGTCTTCATCGACATGAAGTCGTCCGGCTGTATCCAGGATCACAACATTGGCACCGATCTTTTCGGCTTCCTTTAAGCCCTCTGTTGCTATGGTAAGAGGAGAATTCTCTGTTCCCATCTCAAATACGGGAACATTTATCTTTCCTCCGTTTATCTTTAACTGCTCGATAGCGGCAGGTCTGTAGATATCGCAGGCTACAAGAAGGCTTTTCTTGCCCTTTGTCTTTAACTTTTCTGCGATCTTTGCAGTGGCGGTTGTCTTACCTGCACCCTGAAGTCCTGCCATCATGATGACCGTAATGGATTTTCCCGGCTGAAATGAAAGCTCGGTGGTCTCACTTCCCATGAGGGATGTAAGCTCCTCGTTAACGATCTTTATAACTGTCTGTGCCGGATTAAGTCCTGTGAGAACATCCTGTCCTACGGCTCTCTCCTCCACAGATTTTACAAAATTCTTTACAACCTTGAAGTTAACATCGGCTTCAAGTAAAGCCATCTTGACTTCCTTCAGCGCAAGCTTGACATCCTCCTCAGACAGTCTTCCCTTGCCCCTCAGGTTTTTAAACACATTTTGAAGTTTATCTGTAAGGCTTTCAAATGCCATGCTTTATCCTACCAATCTTCCAGAAGTTCCTTGGAAAGAATTTTGATCGATTCCAGTTTTTCACTGACGTTTTCACTGTTTTCGGAAGCGGAATCAAGAAGTTCCACTATACCGCCTATCTTTTTCTTGGCATCAGTGAATTTTTCGACCAAATGGAGTTTCTCTTCGTAGCCGAGGAGGATCTTGTCGCATCTTTTCACCAGATCATGAACTCCCTGTCTGGAAATCCCCTGCTCCGATGCTATCTCTGAAAGCGACATATCATCAAAGACCACTGCCTCATATATATTCTTTTGATGTTCTGTAAGCAGTTCCCCATAAAAATCATAAAGAAGAGCCTGCTCAAATATCTTCTCCATTTAAATCACCTTGGCTATAATACAATAACCAAAAGCGGGTGTCAAGTATTTTTTCTTGACACCCATCGAATACCGACTAAATTTCCATGCTCGCCTGCGAAGTCGGTACAGTTAACCGACTATGCTAAGTTTTTTTCTACATTAGTAGGCATTTTTTCATTACTTTTACAATTAATATGACATTTTTACCGACTAACTACACTCTACATAACTGCTTAGTCGGATACACCATACCGACTATTTTTGATAATTTTTTATTTTAGTCGGATTAGTACCACAAAAAAGGGCTTGACTGCAAAAAAAAGACTTTTACCCCAAAAGACATCACTCCTACAGTTTCTCGCTGAAAATATTCTTATATCCTTCACCGTAAATCTCAGTGGCGGAGCTGATGATCATAAACGCCAGGGGATCCTCTTCCTTTACAATGGTCTCCACCTTGCCGGCGAGGGTCTTTTTGACTGCGGCCATGATGACCTGCTTTTCCTTGCCGGAGTAGGCGCCCTTTCCTTCCACATGAGTTACGCCCACATCAAGTTCTTCAAGAAGCCTTGATGTAATTGCTTCAGAATAGTCTGAGATTATAAAGATCAGTTTCGCTCCGTCTCTTCCGTAGAGCACCACATCGATCAAAAGGGATGTAACTACCACCACGACACCGGCATATAAAGCGGTATTCAGATCATGGAACACAAATGCTGAGATGGCAACGATGGTGGAATCCATTATCATAAATAAAGCTCCGGTCTTTAAATAGGGATACTTTAACCTGAGGACTTTAATAATGATATCAGTTCCTCCGCTTGTTGCTCCCGCTTTAAATACCATTCCCAGGGATACGGCTGTCAAAGCACCTCCCACGATGGAAGCCAAAAACCTGTCATCGGTGGCTGCTCCCAAAGGAGAAAGCGCATTTGTAAAAAAAGACACCAAGGAAGTGCAATAAATTGTGGACAAAATAAACCTGAAACCAAATTTCACCATGCCCAAAATCATGATGGGAATATTTATTAAAAATATAAGTGTACCTGTTTCAAGGTTCAAAAACCTGCTGAGGATTATGGATACACCGGTAACTCCTCCAGGAGCAAAATTGTTGGGATCAAGGAACATACTTACTGCCACGGCATATAAAAATGCTCCAAGTGTGATCACAAGATAATCAAGAAGCCTCTGAAAATTAGTCTTCTTTTCAAGATTTCTTTTGTCGATCTCGTTTTCCTTTAAAATACTTAAAATCTCTGAATCCGTCATATGCGCTTTTAATTTCTCAAACATAACTAAACTCCCCAAAAAATAAATCCGCATATAAATATATGCGGATTTGCTCGGCTGTAAAGCTTCTTTTAAAATTTTTATCAAGGTTATTCTAACACTTTATTCTGAAATGTCAAATAGGGCATTTACAAAATCTTCAGAGTTAAATTTCTGAAGGTCTTCGATGCCTTCTCCCACTCCGATGAATTTCACGGGAACATCGATCTCCGACTCAATGGCCACTGCGATACCGCCCTTTGCGGTTCCATCCATCTTGGTTAGGATTATACCGGTAAGGTCACACACATCGCCAAATTCTCTGGCCTGAACCAGAGCATTCTGACCTGTGGTAGAATCAAGAACGATAAGATTTTCTCTGTGGGCATTGGGAAAAACATTATCCACTATCTTATTCATCTTACGGAGTTCTTCCATGAGATTCTTTTTGTTGTGGAGTCGTCCTGCGGTATCGATCAGGAGCACATCAACGTTTCTGGCCTTTGCGGCATTTACCGCATCATATACTACGCTGGCCGGATCTGCCCCTTCCGTTCCTCTTACCATGGGAACGCCTGCTCTTTCGGCCCACATTTCAAGCTGGTCACCGGCGGCAGCTCTGAAGGTATCCGCTGCTGCGATAAGAACCTTCTTACCGTTACTCTTTAAAAGTCCTGCGAGTTTTCCAACGGATGTGGTCTTTCCCACACCGTTTACTCCCACCACCATAATGATGGACTGTTCATTCTCAAAAGCATAGGAATCCTCGGGCTGTTTCATCTCCTCCATAATGGAATCGATTAGAAGCTGCTTGCACTCCTCAGGCTCCTTGATATGCTTTTCCTTTATATCTTTCCTAAGCTTATCCAGGATCTCCTCGGTAGCTTTCACTCCCAGGTCACCCATTATGAGAATCTCTTCAAGTTCCTCAAACAGGTCCTCATCAATAGCGGAAAAACCGCTGAAAACATTGTCGATACCTTTGACAAAATTATCTCTGGTCTTTGATAAACCATTTTTTAATCTTTCAAAAAAACCCATCTGGTCTCCTTCACTAGTCCGTCAGATCCTTGTCTATGAGGTTGACGCTTACAAGGGTTGATACACCCTTCTCCTGCATGGTGATACCGTAAAGTCTGTCCACCTGCTCCATGGTACCACGCCTGTGAGTAATGACAATGAACTGCGTATTCTTTGTAAGTTTATGGAGATACTTTGCAAATCTGCCTACATTGTTATCATCAAGGGCTGCCTCGATCTCGTCAAGCAGACAGAAAGGTGAAGGCTTTAAATTCTGAATTGCAAACAGTAAAGCGATTGCGGTAAGAGCCTTCTCTCCACCGGAGAGCTGCATCATATTCTGAAGCTTCTTTCCGGGCGGCTGAGCGATGATACGGATTCCTGCCTCCAGGATATCCTCATCCTCCATAAGCTCGATGGAACCTTTTCCTCCTCCGAAAAGTTCCTTGAAAACTTTATCAAACTCTCTATTGATATCGGCAAACTTCTCCGTAAACTGCTTTCGCATGTTTACATCCAGTTCTTCGATGATTCCTTCCAGAGACTTTTCTGCAGCCTCAAGGTCGTCATGCTGAGTCTGGAGGAATGTATATCTCTCCATGAGGTTTTTGTAATCCTCGATGGCATTTACATTTACATCTCCAAGTTTCTTGATCTCATCCTTGATGGAAGAAATCTCCTTCTTCATAGCGGAAAGGTCTGTCATTTCCTCATTTCGAACGCTTGCGGCATCGGAAAGAGTGATCTCATATTCTTCCCACATGTAATTGATCTGATTCTCGATCTGTTCCTCGAACTTTTCCTTCTGGGATGAAAGTCTGTAAACTTCCTTGTCGAGATTTGTGATCTTGTCGGAAAGTTCCTCTCTGGAATTAAAGAAGTTCTTCTGCTTTGCGGAAAGTTCCTCTTTTCTTGCGATATCATCGCTCAATTTCTTCTGAGACTCGGACTGGGCATCATGGGAAGCCTCAATTGTCTTTGTGATCTCAGTAATATTGTTTTCCTTTTCGATGATCTCTGCAGCGGTCTTTGTGAGAGCTTCAACGATCTCGTCAAGCTCGGACTGTCTTGCTGTGATCTCCTCGTTTATACGGTCAACATTTGCCTGGTGGAAGCCCTGAGTCTGAAGCATCTTCTCGACTTTGATATCCCACTCGTTAACCTTTGCGGCGGCCTCGGT
>JAGDCK010000046.1 GCA_017958585.1 Lachnospiraceae bacterium | reverse complement strand
CGGTATAGCTGATGCCGGTCTTCCATGTGTCGTGGGTGACAGAACCAAGCACCAGACCTGTTGCGTCATTTTTATCAAAGATCGCTGTGACCTCATAGCTTTCGCCTGAACCATTGATGGTCTGAAGGTCATAGGTGATCCAGCTGTCATTGTCATAAGGCACACGTATAGCATAATTTGATCCGCCGATATTATTCTCTACGCTTCCCTTTCTGTTCGTGGTGACAGGAGATATCCAATTGGTTGCAACGCTTCCCTCACCTGCATCCATCGTTACGGTTGTAAGCAGATAATCCTTATTTTCATAAATGCAAAACTCCTGCTTCATTAAAGCAAGGTCATCTGCTGTATTTACTACCGTAAGTTTAAAGCCGTTTCCAAAGGCATCTGAAATCTGCTCTTTGGTGGCGGTTCTTTCTGTATAGTCTCCGCTCGTATACTCTTCACCGTCCATCAGTACTTTGGCAAAGGCATCCTCTATCACGGTCTTTCCGTGCTGAGTTATGGAGTACACTCCGTTCTCCATATCGTATATCAGCTGAGGTCCTCCCATTGATATGACCTGAGCCGGAAATACTTCTATCTTATCAAGGTTTGGTGCATATCCGGCGGAATTATGCACTTTGATCTCATTATGTCCCGCCTGAAGATTTACTGCCATCACATAATCATTTGGACGGTTCCAATCACCTGAACTACTGAATGTGATAAACTCCGTCTCTCCGCCAACTTCTACCTCAAAGGCTCTCGGATCTGCAGTGCAGTAGCTGATCACAAGACCATATTCTCCGCCCTGATCTACTGTCACATCAAAGGAGACTGTGCCGTCCTGATCTCCTCCAATATATCCCACCTTACCGGAACCTGAGCAATATTCTTCGTTAAGATCGATGGTTGCTCCTCCGGAGACATCTGCCGTTTCAGCCTCAAGGACTATTCTCTGCAGTGATACTGTCTGCTCTGTTCCTTCATTTTGTGCGACCACCTCTATCTTTTGAAGATTTGGCGCATACCAGTTTGCACAGCTAAAGGATAATTCATTGGCTCCCGCAAGCAGTGCAACGCTGACCCTATACTTTCCAACGGTATACCACGGACCGCTGGCCGGGCACTGTACCTTTTTATACTCGCCGTTTACATACATGTCAAAATATCTGTCGCCATTGTCGGCACAATAATAGATGTCAAGCCAGTATAGGCCTTCGCTTGGCACAGTGACATCTGTAAATGTACATGTTCCGTTGGGACGATCCTGCACGTTGTCAGTTCCCACCCCCACAACAGTAACATTGTTTCCTGTTGCCAGATCATTCACCGTGAATGATGAGGCACCGTTTGTCAGCACTCCGTCTTTAGCTTCTTTCGAAAAAACTATTGGACCGTCTCCGCCTGTTCCCTCAGCTCTGACTTCGGCTTTATGTATTCCCCAAAAGCAACCTGCCAGCATTACGGATACAAGCAATCCGGCCCAAACTCTTTTCCATCTGTGATTAATGTGTTTCCGCATATCTCACTCCTCCTAATAGTGTTTTTTGCTACACATTTATCTTAGCTTATGAGATACACAAAAATTATTTCTATTTTTCACAAATTTATCATTTTTCAACAAAAATGATCTTTATTAATTACGTTTAAAGTCTCTCTCATCTGTACAATATGGTACCGTGATCTTCACGTT
>JAGDCK010000045.1 GCA_017958585.1 Lachnospiraceae bacterium | reverse complement strand
GTCTCGAAAGGAATATCAAAGCCGTCCTTGTTAAGCTTCTCTCCGCACACGGGGCATACCTTGTCCGGCATATCCACACCGGCTTTTCCGGCATAGGCTTTCACATCCTCGGAATCAAAATCCACATAGTGGCAGTTACTGCAGTAATAGTGAGGGCTAAGGGGATTAACCTCTGTGATTCCTGCCATGGTGGCTACAAAGGAGCTTCCTACGGAACCACGGGAACCAACCAGGTATCCGTCCTCCACGGACTTCCACACAAGCTTCTGGGCAATGATATACATAACCGCAAAACCGTTTCCGATAATGGATTTAAGTTCCCTCTCAAGTCGCTCCTCAACTATGGGCGGAAGGTCCGGTCCGTAGATCTCATGGGCTCTGTCATAACAGATCCTCCTAAGGTCCGTGTCGGAATTTTCAATGACAGGCGGACATTTATCCGGTCTTACACATGATATGGCCTCTATCATATCCGCGATCATATTGGTGTTTTTTACCACTACTTCATAGGCCTTATCGCTTCCAAGATATGAGAACTCCTCCAGCATCTCCTCCGTGGTATGAAGGTAGAGGGGCGCCTGTTTATCCGCATCGGTAAAGCCTTTTCCGGCCATGATGATACGCCTGTAGACCTCATCCTCCGGATTTAAGAAATGCACGTCACAGGTGGCAACCACCGGCTTGTGGAACTCCTCTCCCAGGGAAACTATCTTTTTATTGATATTTTGAATATCCTCAATGCTGTTTACGGTTCTGATCTTTTCAGATTCGATCATGAAAGCATTGTTTCCCGTGGGCTGTATTTCAAGATAATCGTAAAATCTGACAATTCGAGCAATTTGTTCATCGCTCTGCCCGTCAAGCAAAGCTCTGTAAAGCTCTCCTGCCTCGCAGGCACTTCCCAGGATCAGTCCCTCCCTGTATTTCATAATGAGACTCTTTGGGATCTTTGGCTGTCTGTGGAAATAGTCAAGGTTTGATGCGGATACAAGTCTGTAGAGATTGGTCCTTCCCATATCATTTTTTGCCAGGATGATGGCATGATATGAAGGAAGCTTTTTGATGGCATCCTTGCTGGTTCCGCAAAACTCGTTTGCCTGCTTTAAGTCAAATATCTCCTTATCATCAAGCATCTTTATGAATTTTGTAAAAATATGAGCTGTAGCCTCTGCATCATCCACTGCTCTGTGATGGTTTTCAAGGGAGATATTAAGGTTCTTACATATTGCGTCCAGGGTATGTTTTCCAAGTGCCGGAAGCAGGGCTCTGGACAAAGCCACTGTATCCACATAGGTAAACTCCGAAGGGTATCCGAGGCGCTTACAGTTTTCCATGATAAAGCTCATATCAAAGCTTGCATTGTGAGCCACAAAGGTACAGCCCTTTGAAAACTCCAGAAACTGTGGCAAAATCTCCTCGATCTTTGGATAATCGATTACCATGGCATCGTTTATGGTGGTGAGTTTCTCTATCTCATAGGGAATTGGAACGTCGGGATTTACGAAGGTGGAAAATCTGTCAACGATCTCTCCTCCCATCACCTTTACGGCACCTATCTCTATGATCCTGTTTGAAACAGGTGAAAAACCGGTGGTCTCTATATCAAAGACCACAAAGTCATCCTTGAAAGTCTGATCCTTTGGATTTGTGGCAACATTTTTCAGATCGTCCACAAGGTATGCTTCAACGCCGTAGAGGATCTTGAAAAATTCCTGTCTGTCAGGGGCGGGCTCCCCGTTTTTCTTGCGGGCTCCCACCTCGTCCTTCCACAGATCTTCCCAGGTGTGATTTGCAAAGGTAAATCCCTGAACCGCACCGTGATCCGTTATGGCGAGGGCTCTGTGACCCCATTTATATGCACATTTAACGATGTCTCCCGCCTCGGATACACCGTCCATATCACTCATTTTTGTATGACAATGAAGCTCCACACGCTTGTGAAGAGCATTGTCCTTACGCTTAACGGAAAAGTCCTCGATCTTTTTGATGCCGTAAACCGTGGATATTGCAAGCTCGTGATCAAATTTATCCGTGGCGCAAAGTCCTGCTATCTTTACGAAGTTTCCGGGTTTTAAAGCTTTCTTTATGTCATCCACCGCATCGTTTCCCACAAAGACTTTAACGCCTATGGTATCCGTAAAATCGGTGATGTTAAACATCACGATGGTCTTTTCGTTTCTGATCTCTCTGGTGTCCATGGAAATGATCTTACCGTGGACCACCACATCTCCCATCTCACCGACAATGTCTTCAAGTTTAAGAACTTCACCCTCCACATCTCTTCCGTATATAACATCGGGATCGTCGCTTTTTTTGACAGGTCTCTGGAATGAGGGGTTTCTGGGTTTTCCGGCAAATTTTGAATCTCCAAAACCCGATTTTGCCTTTCCCGTAAAACCTTCCGACTTTGCTTTTTTCGGTTCTTTCTCCTTGTCAGCTTCTTTATCTTTGTCATTGTCAGAGGAAGCTTCGGAAGATTTTTCGGATGCAAGTTCCAGTTTTTTGGTGATCTCTGCAACCTTCCTCCTGATCTTTTCGTCCTCTTCCTCCATGCTCTTAGCCTTGGATTCTTTGTAGTTAACGCTGATCTTACAGTCAAGACCGCATCTTTCCACCACGATCTTTTCCAAAAGACCTATAAAGTCTTCCTCCACGCTTCTGTTTATGACAGTATCCTCGATTGTGACCACCATGGTCTTTTCGTCGGGATAATCAAAATCTGCAGATCTGTAGGCATTATAAAGGATGTGGCTGAAGTTTTTAAATTCAGCCACAACACTGTCCTTGTATGCTTTCATCAGTTTTTGCGGATTATATTGGTCCGAGAGTTCGAACTTTTCATAGATCTTTATCTTTTCGGTACCGGGGAAAAACTGCTCCTTAATGCTCTTTTCGGCATTTACGATGGCTTCCCTGGCGATCAGATGTGTGCTTCTTATATATATGCGCAGACAATCTTTATTCTTGGTGAAAGCAACCCTTTCAACTTTGCTCTGCTCCATCAGATCATAATATGGATTTTTCATTTGTAGGGTTCTGAACACCTCAAAAAAAGATTTCATTTCCAATTGTCCAATTCTTCCTTTAACACATTAAGTAATTCGCCTTCGGGCACTTTCTTTACGATCTCACCCTTTTTAAAGAGAAGCCCTTCTCCGTCGCCACCGGCAACTCCAAGGTCGGCTTCCTTTGCCTCTCCGGGGCCGTTTACGGCGCATCCCATTACAGCAACCTTGATATCAAGAGGATAATCCTCCACCAGTTTTTCAACCTTGTTTGCAAGTCCTATAAGGTCAATCCTGGTCCTGCCGCAGGTAGGGCAGCTTACAACTTCTATGCCGCCGGTTCTAAGTCCCAGAGTTCTCAGTATAAGTTTCGCTGAGCGGATCTCCTCCACCGGGTCTCCCGTAAGAGATACCCTGATGGTATCGCCGATACCGCTGTTTAATATAAGTCCCAGGCCTATGGCAGATTTAATGTTTCCACCGTTTAATGTACCTGACTCGGTGATACCCACGTGAAGGGGATGATCTGTCTCGTAGCAGAGAAGGTCGTGAGCCTTTTTGCACATCAGAACGTCCGAAGATTTAATGCTTATTACCAGGTTGTCATAACCCATATCCTCTATCATCTTTACCTTGTCCATGGCGCTTTCCACTATGCCCTCGGCAGTAACGCCACCGTATTTTTCCACCAGATTTTTTTCGAGGGAACCGCTGTTAACGCCCACTCTGATGGGGATATTTCTCTCCTTTGCCACATCGATCACCGCTTTAACCTTTGAGCTGTCACCGATGTTTCCGGGATTTATACGGATCTTGTCCGCACCGTTTTCCATGGCTGCAATGGCCATCTTGTAATCAAAATGAATATCCGCAACAAGAGGGATATGGATCTGTTTTTTTATCTCGGATATAGCCTTAGCCGCTTCCGGGGTGGGAACCGTGCTCCTAATGATCTCGCAGCCTGCCTTTTCAAGCCTTAAGATCTGCTCCACCGTAGCCTTAACGTCCTCGGTCCTTGTATTTGTCATGGACTGGATAAGGATGGGATTACCTCCGCCGATTACCCTGTCTCCGATATGAACTACTTTTGTATCCGTCCTCAAAAAAGGTTTCTTACCGTTATTTATATCTGTCATTTTTCATTTCCTTTCCGTATCAAAAAGAACACAGATGAAACATGCTTCACGAGTTTCATCCGTGATCAGCGGTCGCCAAATGTCTGCCCAAGCAACCACGTCACCCGGTTAGCTCCCTGCCAAAACCAAAATCCACTATTACTACATATTATAGTCTTTGAGGGATAAAAAGTATACTAGATTTTGAGGCAAAAATGTCCTGCGCCCACCTGCTTTACTGCTCCTTTTAACGAAAGTGCCATGAGCGTCATGGAGGCTTCTCCCGGGCTTATATCAAGAGTTTTTACGATCTCATCCACGCTCTTTGGTTCAAGATCAAGAAGTTCGAATATCGCTTTTTCGTCATCGCTCATGGGAATAATTTCCCTTTTCCCTTCACCGTCAGAAAGGGATATGGATTTAATGATTTTATCCACTTTTCTGCCTGTATCACGCTTTTTTCTGTTATTTACGGATTCCCCCATTTCGCAGGATTTAAAGCCGGGTGCCATCTCAATATCGGAGAGTTCTTCAATCAGGTCCTCCGGGGAGAGGACGATGCCTGCCCCCTGCTTTAACAATCTGTTGCAGCCATCACTCAATCTGTCATTAATCCTGCCCGGCACCACATAAACATCCTTCCCCTGTTCAAGTGCCATGTCAACGGTTATCAGGGTTCCGCTCTTTACCCTTGCTTCCACCACGATAACGGCATCAGAGAGACCCGATACTATCCTGTTTCTGGGCGGGAAATATCCCGGAAGCGGTTTTGTACCGGGGAGATACTCGGATATTATTCCGCCGTTTGTGATTAACCTCTCATAAATCTCCTTATTTTCCCTTGGATAACAAATATCCACACCGTTTCCCAATACTCCAAAGGATTCTCCTCCTGCATCAAGGGCAGCCTTCTGACCGATGCCGTCAACTCCTCTTGCCATTCCGCTTATGACATTGAAGCCTTTCTTTCCGAAGGCTTCCCCCAGGATCCTCGCCACGTATCTGCCATATTCGGAGCAGTCCCTGGCACCGATAACGGACACTGCGGGCTTATAATCTGTAGGCAGTTTTCCCTTATAAAAAAGTGCAAAGGGCGGATCCGGGATGTCACGTAGCCTTAAGGGATAGTCATCCTCTGTAAAAAATGTCACATTTATATCTTTTTCAAGGAGTTTCTCATACTCCTCAAACACGTCCTTCCCATACAGGACGCTGCCCGCCAGTTCATTTAAAAATGTCTTTTCAGGGTCATTTCCGTATTTACT
>JAGDCK010000044.1 GCA_017958585.1 Lachnospiraceae bacterium | reverse complement strand
TTGAGGCGGGCCCCGTCCGCGGGGCGCCAGTCGCTCAGACAGTCCTCGACGCGTAGGTACTCCTCGCGTCTGCGGAACTCGCTTGGTGGCATCCCCACAGACGTCCCGCTTACTTTTCACATTTTCAGCGAAGTTATTGTGATCGGAAGGAAAATAAAAAAGGTGAAGTTTTTTCCAATACTTCTATGGACAAAGTTTCACCTTTAGTTGTTTGCATTTGAAGCGGGCCCCGTCTGCAGGGCGCCAGTCGCTCAGACAGTCCTCGACGCGAAGATACACCTCGCGTCTTCGGAACTCGCCTGGTGGCATCCCCACAGACGTCCCGCTTACTTTTTATATTTTCAGCCAGGATGGTCAAAGGGCGATGTATTAGTTGGCGGCCATGATCTCTTTTACTTTATCCTGTCTCTCAAAGAGGACGCAGCCGCCTGCGTGATCCTCGTTTAATACTCCGCCGTCCTGGAGGGATGTAAAGAGTTTTGACTTTAAGGCTTCTCTCACGGAGGTATCTCTTACATTAATGTCAGAGTAAGGTGAGAAGGGGCAGGGTTCTGCTCCACCGTGGGAATTGATATGGAAGAATCCTCTTCCGGCAGCAAGGCATCCTCCGGAGGTCTTTTCATCACCGGGGAATGATACGAATACCATGCCATCTCTCTCGCTTCTAAGGACTGAAAGCCTCTCGTTTAAGTACTCTCTTTCCTTATCTCCGGGTGCAAGATGTGTTGCCTCCTCGGTGACAGGTACAAATTCTACATAGAAGACTACTTTGCAGCCTCTCTCCTCAAGTTTTTCAAGGAAGGCTTCGCTCGTAACTTCCTCAAGGTTCTCTGTTGTGACTGTGACGGATGCGCCAAAAATGACTTTGTGCTCCTGCATAAGTTCCATTGCCTTGATGGCCTTGTCATACACACCGTCACCACGACGATTGTCAGTCTTTTCCTTGCGTCCCTCAATACTTAAAACAGGCACAAGGTTTCTGTATTTTTCAAAAGTCTTGATATAAGCCTCACTGATAAGAGTGCCGTTTGTAAACACAGGGAAGAGAATATCCTGAACACGGCCAGCCTCCTCCATGACATCTTTTCTAAGAAGTGGCTCTCCTCCTGCAAGAAGGATGAAACCGATACCCAGATCCTTTGCCTCTGCAAAGATCTTGCCCCACTCCTTGTCAGTAAGCTGGCTTACTGGCTCTGCGTCATTGCAGGCATGGTTTGCTCTGGAATAGCAGCCTGCGCAGTGAAGATTGCAGCTGCTGGTGATGCTTGCGATAAGGAAGGGAGGAATGTGCTCACCCCTTGCATCGGCTTCTGCTCTCTTTTTGCTGGCTACTTTCGATGCTGCGGCATATTTTGCCAGGAAAATGCTCTCCTGTGGATTGGAGAGGGTTGCTTTAATTGCGCCCTTTACGATCTTTTCCACTCCACCTGTAAGGTAACTACCCAAATCAAAATTTTCGTTCATATTATCCACCTGTCTAAATTCATTTTGTACAATACTATTGTATGCTATCATTTATTACAAATATATAATCTCTTTATCAAAAAGTCAATGTCAGGTCGACCCTGATATGATTAAATTTCTCTAAACTACCTACCAGACTTAGTTATATGTGACTTTATTCTTAAAATCCAAGGTTTCGGTCACTGATATTTATTCCAATAAGTGACCTGTTTCAACGAAACTCTGTTTTCGGTCACTTATATTGCCATTTCCATGTGACCTGTTTTCCAGAAAGTCATTTTCAGGTCACTTATATTGCCATTTCCATGTGACCTGATTTTCTGAAAGTCATTTTCAGGTCACTTATATTTCCCTTTCTGCGTGACCTGTTTTCCAGAAAACTATTTAGAGGTCACTTGCGTAGTTGAATGATGGGAACGGATCCGGAAAAATGTAATTATTTGGCCATTTTTCAAAATAGAGAGTCGGCGTATAATTCTAAACCCATAAAAACAGGGGAGCAAAATGCTCCCCGTCAGGTAATGTAATTCAAAATAGTTTTCAAATGCTTATCTAGAACTCGAACTCTGAGAGGAGGTTCTTAAGTTCAACAGATAGATTCCTAACATCATCACTTATGGATGTGATCTTCACAACAGTATCCTGTACGTATGTTGTGGACGCAGAAGTCTGCTGTGAACTTGATGCAGCGTCTGTAGCCTGGCTTGAAAGGTTGTTGACCGCATTGACAACGACTTTACAGCTGTTGTCCATATTGTTGCTGAGTTCATCCAGGGATCTAACCTGCTCGTTGATCTCCTCAACCTTGTCGACGATGAGTTTGTATTTCTCGCCGGTTGCTGAAACACTGTCAGCCTGGGTCTTAACTGCCTCTTCCACCTGGACACGCTCATTGGATGCCTGCTCTACGCACTTATTGAGTTCTGCAAGCATGCTGTCGATGGCATTAACCGCATTTGCAGACTGTTCTGCAAGTCCTCTGATCTCATCTGCAACAACGGCAAATCCACGTCCTGCTTCACCCGCTCTTGCAGCCTCGATGGAAGCGTTAAGAGAAAGGAGGTTTGTCTGGGAAGCGATCTCTGCGATAAGCTGTGAAGCTTCGCCGATCTTGGAAGCGCTTACTGTCATGGCATTGATGGAATCAAATATTCTGCCGAATGCAACTTCGTTTGCCTCTGTATCTTTCTGAAGCTGTGTAACAACCTTCATACCGTCTGCTGTAGCAGATCCGATGGCCTTACCTACATTTGCAAGATTCTCTGCCGTCTCATTGCTGGCTACCACGATGTCTCCGAGGATCTTTGTCTGCTCGGAAGCATCACCGGTCTCTGCAGCCTGAGCTGAGATCTTGTCCGCGATCTCATTAATGGCTATTGCGATCTCGTTTGTGGCATTCTCCACATCATGGGATGAACTGTTAAGTGTAAGGGATGCATCTCCGATCCTGTTTGATGCATCATTTATCAGGTTAAGTATATTCTTTTGGTTTTCAAAGAGAAGCACTGATGCATTTGCCATCTTTGAAATCTCATCCTTGCCATCGATGTTTTTGGGCTCGTATTTCAGGTTCTTGGCTGCAAGCTGTTCCATGTTCTCCTGGGTGATACGAACGCCTCGCATGATATTCTCAATAACAAGAACCGTGAGGATCATGATGACAACTGCCAATGCGATCATAACGATATATGCCAAAGTAAGCTGTGTCTTCATCTGACCCTGGTATCTCACCATCTCATATGAAGCATACATATCGATGATATCCTTCATGTTGTTGATGTAATTACCTGCATTTGCAAAATGCTCCTGAGCCGCAACGGGATCACCGCTTCTGTCCGCAGGATTATAGGAATCGTGATATCCGAAGATCTCTGTCACATACTGTTTTTCTACATCTTCATATGTTCTGTTATCGGTCAGATATCCATCACCATCATCTGCCGGGTCAAGGCCTGTAGCCTTTGCAAGATCAGCAATGGTAAATCCTCTGTACCATTCAGGGTGACTGCTTACTATATCCGCAGCAATCTGAAGTCTGTCAATGGTCTGATTATAGTTGGCTTCATATGCGCCCAGCTGATCATCAGTCTTTGACGGATCGGCAAGCATTATGAGAAAGGCCTGCAACGACTGATAAAAGTCTCTCTCACCATTTATCAGGTTTGTACTGGAAGTATAAACTTCATCATACAGGGTTGTGGTCAGGTCCTTATACAACACGCTGATGTAGCTTCAGAATATAACCATCAATCCGAAAACAAAAACAAAAACAGGAACCAAAATAGCAACAAACTTAGCACGCAGAGATAATTTCTTCATAGATTACTCTCCTTTGTCTTTATATTTAGATGTTTTACGGTCATTATTAGTAATTACAAGATATTATCTCACAATTCTCCTGCTTATTCAATTATTTTTTACTATTTTTCAGACTTTTATCTATCTGTTTTTCATTCACGGAATTGAAATTACAGATCAAAATTACAGATTGAAATTACATAACAAAGAGCCTCTCGAAACTTTTTCAGTTCCGAGAGGCTCTTATGTGATTTAGTGTATGTTAGTTGTTCTTACGTGTGGTTACGTCGAATGCAACTGCAAGGATGAAGATGATACCTTTTACAACATACTGCATGAAAGTATCCACACCCATGAGGTTCATTCCGTTTGTAAGAGACATGATAACCAATGTACCTATGATGGTATTTGTAACTTTACCGACACCACCGCTTACGGCTACACCGCCGATATAGGATGATGCGATGGCATCCATCTCAAATGCCGCACCTGCCGTAGGTGTTGCGGACTGAAGTCTGGATGAATACAGGATACCTGCAAGGGAAGCCAAAACTCCCATGGAGCAGAATGCAAAGAGGATTACATTCTTTACATTTACACCGGAAAGCTCTGCTGCCTGATCGTTACCACCGATACCGTAGATGTAACGTCCGAGTCGGGTATTGTTCAGCATAAAGTTATATGCCAAGAGGATCACTGCAACGATTACAGCTGACCAGGGGATACCGTGCCATTTTGCAAGGACTGTAACGATGACCATGATGACAACGGATACGAGGGCAAGTGTTACAATGAAGATGGGAAGGGATACAACCTTGAAATTGTATTTTTCCTTGTTTCTTCTTGCCTTTATCTGTGTAAAGATCACCAGGCATACAGCGATGATTCCGATCAGAACTGTCACGAAATGTACGCCGGGGATAATGTTGATATCAGGGATAAATCCGTTGTTAAGTGCATTGAACGCATCGTTTTTGATAACGATGGTTCCGGACTTTGATGTGGCAACACCGAGGAGTCCACGGAAGATGAACATTCCGGCAAGGGTGGTTACGAAAGCGGGAACACCCACTCTTGTGACCAGAAGTCCCTGATATAGACCTACACACAGTCCGATGATAAGTACAATGGGAATGGTCAGATATACGGGCCATCCGTGATTTGTAAGTAATATTGCGGCGATCGCTCCGGAGAAACCTGCCACATAACCTACCGACAGATCGATCTGTCTGAGGATGAGGATAAGGGTCATACCGATCGCAAGAACGGCTACATAAGCAGCCTGGTTAAACAGGTTTGAGATATTGCCTGCGCTTATAAACTTGCCGCCTGTAACCACCGAGAAGAAGATTACAATGGCTACCAGCACGATGTACATCATGTAATCACGCAGATTTTTCTTGGCAAGTGTTTTCAATTCTTTTCCGAGAGAAACCTTCTCTTCTACAGCTGTTTCATTAATCTCAGCCATTTTTCTTTCCTACCTTTCTTTGTTGATTGTCACCGATCATTCAGATTTGATCGCAAGAGCCATAACCTTTTCTTCGCTTGCTTCCTCACGGGTAAGTTCGCCTGTGATGGTTCCCTCGCTCATAACGTATAATCTGTCACTCATTCCCAAGACCTCGGAAAGCTCGGAAGAGATCATTATGATACTCATTCCCTCTTCCACCAGTCTGTTCATAAGTGTATAGATCTCGAACTTCGCACCTACGTCGATTCCTCGGGTGGGCTCGTCCAGGATCAGTATCTTTGGTGATACGAACATCCACTTTGCAAGCTGTACCTTCTGCTGGTTTCCTCCGGAGAGGTTTCCAACCTTCTGTTCAATGGAAGGCGTCTTGATATTGATGGATTCCTTATATTCGTTTGCGATCTTGATCTCCTCGTTCTGATTGATCACAAGACCTTTTGTAAGGGACTCGAGATTTGCAATGGTATTGTTGTATTTGACATCCTGGATAAGCACGAGGCCGTTACCCTTTCTGTCCTCACTCACATATGCGATTCCCTCTTTGATGGCGCCCTTAGGGGATTTGATCGACAATGTCTTTCCGTCCAGTACAAGTTCACCGCTTGTGATCTTGTATCCCGGAGTGTTTCCGAAGAGACTGAGCGCAAGTTCTGTTCTTCCCGCACCCATAAGTCCCTGGAGGCCGACGATCTCGCCC
Organism: Lachnospiraceae bacterium; assembly: GCA_017958585.1. Taxonomy (GTDB): domain Bacteria; phylum Bacillota; class Clostridia; order Lachnospirales; family Lachnospiraceae; genus RGIG10340. The sequence continues at coordinate 15,188 of JAGDCK010000044.1, read as the reverse complement.
TTTCTGACATTCATATTTACCTTGTGAAGGATCTCTCTGCCCTTCTTGGGATCATATGCAGTCCAGTCCTTTATCTCAAAAATAACATCTCCGATATTCTTGTTTTCACGTTCAGGATAAATATTGCTTATCTCTCGGCCTACCATGTGCTTGATGATGTCAGCTTCGTTGATCTTTTCCTTTGTGACATCCATCGAGCAGATCGTGGCTCCGTCTCGCAATACTGTTATTGTATCAGCGATCTCGATAACCTCTTTGAGTTTGTGGGAGATCATGATACAGGATACGCCCTGCTCTTTTAATTCTCTGATGATCTTGAGCAGGTTCTCACTGTCATCCTCGTTCAGGGATGCAGTGGGCTCGTCCAGGATCAGGAGTTTTACGTCCTTGCTGAGAGCCTTTGCAATTTCTATAAGCTGTTGTTTACCTACACCAAAATTTTTGACCTTGGTCGAAGGGTCTATATCCAGTCTTACCTTTTTAAGGACATCCGAGGAACGGCTGATGGTCTCGTTCCAGTCGATGGATCTGCCCTTTATGATCTCGTGTCCGAAGAAAATGTTCTCGTAAACACTGAGTTCGGGTATCAGAGCAAGCTCCTGGTATATGATACCGATTCCCTTCGCTTCACTGTCCGCAATTCCCTTGAACTGCTGTACTTCACCGTTATAAACGATATCTCCTTCATAACTTCCGTATCCGTATACACCGGAAAGAACCTTCATAAGTGTGGATTTACCGGCTCCGTTCTCTCCTACCAGACAGTGGATTTCTCCCCTTTTGACGCTGAAGTTAACATTGTCCAGTGCCCTTACGCCGGGGAAGGTCTTTGTTATGTTTTTCATTTCCAAAATGAAATCACTCATTTGACCTGTTTCCTTTCATTTTCCGGTTTTATCACATAAGCCGCGGTCATCTCACTGTTGTGAAACTCCCGCGGCTCACATTAGTTTTGCTTAATTATTGAGCAGAGTCAATATCAGCCTGTGTATAGTAGCCTGAATCTACAAGAACTGACTTGTAGTTGTCAGCTGTTACTACTGTGACATCTGTCTGCTTTGAAGGAACATCTACATTACCATTGTTGTATGTGGTATCTGTCTTAGGTGTCTCTCCGTTAAGAACTGACTTAGCCATTGCAACTGAATCTGCTGCAAGTGTGCTTGTGTTCTTGAATACTGTCATGCTCTGCTTTCCAGCCTGGATGTAGTTGATTGAAGCAAGCTCAGCATCCTGACCTGTGATAACATAACTTGATACGTCTGCGTCTGCTGCGAAAGCATCAGCGATAGCTCTTGATGTACCATCGTTGGGAGCAAGGATAAGAACATCACCCTTCATTGAAGCATCGTTTGCTGTAAGGTGTGCCTCAGCCTTTGACTTAGCTGTGTTGAAATCCCAGTCTGTTGTAACCTGTCCGAGGATCTTTGACTTCTCATCATATGTGAGTTCGTTCTTGTCCTGAAGAGCTACAGCTTCTGAAGAGTTTGCGATAACGAATGTTCCGTCAGCGATGTAAGGCTGAAGAACTGACCAAGCGCCCTCGAAGAAGAGGAATGCGTTGTTATCTGTTGCAGCACCTGCATAGAGGTAAAGAGGAATACCTGATCCCTCGGGCTTGTTGTCGATGAGATACTGGCCCTGTGCAACACCAACTGCTACTGAGTCGAATGTTACATAGTAGTCAACTGCATCTGTACCTGTGATCAGACGGTCATAGCAGATAACTGTTACGCCTGCATCCTTTGCAGCCTCAACTGCAGCACCTGCTGCTGAAGCATCCTGTGCACAGATAACAAGAACCTTGATACCTGATGTGATGAGTGACTCAACGTTTGTCTTCTCTGTTGCTGAAGAACCCTGGCTGAATAATACCTCTGAGGTAAATCCTGCCTCTGTAAGAAGTGTCTCGAACTGTTTCTGGTCCTGTAACCATCTGGGCTCATCCTTTGTAGGAAGAACGATACCAACCTGTGTTCCGCTTCCTGAAGAAGCTTTCTGACCTGTGCTGCCGCATCCTGCAAGTACGCTTACCGCAAGAACGAGGCTAAGTAAAATACTACCAAACTTTTTCATTTGATTTCCTCCATTTTTGAATAGTTTTTGGTTTGCCACCCCATGTGGCCCCTACACCAACCATATTACTCTCACAGTTTTTCGATAAAAATAGGACATTTACAAATTAACAATGGACAATTTTGCAAAATAAGTCTCAATATGAACAAAAAATAGCACATTTTTAACAAGTCAAATAAATGCTGTTAAAAATGTGCTATTTGTAAACTATTTGTAAACAGACTGTGAACGTCACTGTGTCACATTGAGATAAACGTCATTTTTCATATGAAAACCGCTGTCTATGATCATCTCATCTATATTGTCGATGGTGACCGCATATGGCGTTACATAGATGCAGGGCACATCGTATCTCCCGTTGTTTTCGGTCAAAAGATCCTCCGGCATGTCCCCGTTTGCAAGGCGCACCGCAAAATTTGCTGCGGTCTCCGCCAAAGTGTCTATTGGCTTGTACACTGTCATAAACTGGCTCTTTTCCACCACCCTCTGACAGGCATCAAGATCCGCGTCCTGGCCTGCCACCAGAATATCTCCCGCGATCCTGTTTTCGGAGAGCGCCGATATGACCTGTCCTGCGATGGCATCGTTTCCGCACATGATGGCATCCGCCTCCCTGGCGATATCGATATGCTCATTTATATAATCATAGGCAAGTTCCTGTTTCCAGCCCTCCGTATATGAGATATCCGTGATATTCCATCTGTTATTTTCCGCGACCTCCATAAAGCCTTCGCTTACGGATTTTACATTGTTGTCCGTGGTGGGGCCGTTTACCATCATGACGTTTGCTCCGGTCTTAAGTTTTCCGGCAAAGGTCTCTCCCATCAGTCTTCCAACCTCGGTATTGTCAAAGGAAATGTAGAGATCCACGCTGGTATTTGTAAGCATTCTGTCGTAGGCAATGACCTTTATGCCCTTTTTGTGTGCATCCTCCACCTCCCCGGAAAACCCTTCCGAGTCTCCGGCAACTATCACGATCACATCAACTCCCCTGTCTATCAGGTATCCGATCTGCTTTTTCTGGGTCTCAATGCTTCCGCTGGCATTCTGGAAGTTCACATCCGCCCCCAGTTCCCCGGCCTTTGTGACAAAAATATCCCTGTCCTTTTCCCATCTCTCCACCACCAGTGAATCTACGGAAAAGCCGATTGTTATGCCATTGTCACTGCTCTCATCGTCCACCTCTTCCCTTCCCGTGCTTTTGCATCCGGTCAGAGTAAATGAAAAAACAAGAGCCATCAAAAAAGCAAGGAGCCTTTTTTTATTTGTTCTTTTCATTACATTTCTCCTTGTATTCCGTAGGAGTATATCCGGTATTTTTCTTAAATATACGGCTGAAATAATTGGGATCCTGGTATCCGACTCTGGCTCCCACTTCCTTTACCGCAAACTCATCTCCCGAAAGCATCTTCCTGGCTTCCTCGATCCTAAGAGCAGTCAGGTAATCGATGAAATTAACCCCTTCCTCCGCCTTAAAGAGCTTTGAAAAATAATAGGGTGTCACATCAACCATCCTGGCCACATCGTCCAGGGAAATATCACTTCTGAAATGCTCTCTGATATATTCCACAGCCTTTACTATGGGGGACTTTAATGAATCCTCCTTCAGGAGATTTACTCTCCTTGCCGCATCGCTCATCTTTTGCACAAACCAGTTCTCAAGGTCCGTCAGGCTGCTCCTGTAAGCCGTCTCCAGATAATCTTTTCTGGAGTCAAAACGGTACATTCCGCCACCTTTTTGATAGGAATCGTATTCGGCTCGCAGTATAAAGTCGATGACTTTGATACGGATATCTCCCTCATCATCTGAGTGGGCACCCACCATCCAGTTCCAGAACTCCCTGGTGCTGTGTCCCGTTTCCGTCACAAGGCCTGCTGCCACATTTGCAAAGATCTCCCTCTCAAGCTCAATGGGGTAGTCATTTTCCCACCTGGGTCCTACCTCCAGGTCATCCGCATGGGATACGCTTCCCACAGAGATCTTTAAGGCCTGCAAAGCCTCCCTGTAGCTTTCACCCTGGGCTCTCCAGGATTTTAATCTTCCCACGCCGACCCTTAACTCAATGTCGAAGGCCTCCCTTAGCTCGTGGAGTTTTTTTCTGATATTTTCTATTAAAACACTTCTCTCCGCAAATCTGATCTCCTCACCGTTAAAAGGAACGATGCAGATGATCCTGTTTGACATGATGGGGCCCACAATGCAGTTTACGGTGCTCTTAATGGCTTCCCTTATCACATCGTATTTGTCATCGAGTCTCACGCCGTTTCCCACTTCATTGGATACTCTCTCGTTTTCTCTCTCCCCGGCTTCAAGCACCATGCAATATGCCGACTCCTCCGGGATGGATAATAGCTCTCTGTATTTGTTTACTGTGACTATATCGTTTTCGCCAAAAAGCAGGGAATAGATCAGGCCGCTCTCCATAAAGGGCACTACGATCTCAAGCTTTTCCTTGATCCTAAGGTCGTTACTCCTCTTTTCCTTTCGCTTGTCGTTTATGGCCATGGCTTTTTTAAGGACCGCCTCGATCTTGTCCCTCTCTACGGGCTTTGTGAGATAATCCAAAACACCCAGGTCTATGGCCTGCTTTGCATAGTCGAATTTGTCATAGGCACTCATTACTATAAAGATAATCGAAGGGTTAAAGCTCTGAATCTCCTTCATGGCATCGATACCGTTTATTCCGGGCATCTGTATATCCATTATGGCAATGTCCGGACGAAATTCCTGGGCAAGCTCCACCACGCCTCTGCCGGTCTTTGCATAGGCGACTTCACACTCATCCCCAAAGGTATCACTTATTATGAATTTCAATGCCTCTATTACAATGCTCTCATCATCAGCCAGCATTATCTTGTACATGTATGATCACCTCCGTGCCCTGGTCCTTGCCTTCACTTACTATCTCTATCACATCATCCCTGTTGTAGAAAAGCTTCAATCTGTTTATAACGCTTCTGATACCCACTCCGTTTGACTCGGCGCTGTTTTCATCGGGAACGTAATTTCCGCTTAATATGGAATCGATAAGCTCCTTTGACATTCCGACGCCGTTATCGGCAATGCTTATGAGCACCTCGCCGTTTTGCCTGTATATGGTAAGATATATGATCCCTTTTCTCTCAGTCTCTCTGACACCATGATTTACACAGTTTTCCACTATGGGCTGCAGGACCATCTTGGGAATGTAGAGGCCGTAAACCGACTCATCCACATCCTTTACAAGCTCCAGCTCGTCTCCGAATCTTACCTTTAGTATCTCCACATAATAGTCCACCAGCGAAACCTCCTCACCTATGGTGGAGCCGCCGTTATCCTTGTTGATATTGTATCTGAAAAACTCGGACACATTTTTCAAAAATTCCCCGGTCCTTGGTGCGCTCTCAAGCATGGCAAGCTGCATTCCCGCATTAAGAGTATTAAAGAGAAAATGGGGATTGATCTGAGCCTGGAAATACTTAAGTCTGGCTTCCTTGATCTCAGCTTCCATGGTAAGCTCTCTCTCCCTCAAATCTCTCTCGGTCTCAATGTTTTTCTTTTCCTGGGCCATGTAATCCTTGATACTTACAAGCATTCCGGAGAACGCTTTTGACAGGATGCTTATCTCATCCGTCCAGTTGCTTGTGGGGATCTCCACATCAAAATCCCCGCCGGATATCCTTCCTGCCCTCTCCGCAAGATCCGTTATGGGGAAAGTGATCCTCTCCGTAAAAAGAATCACCAACACCATTCCGATAAGAAACGCAAAACCCAGAGCCACAAAGCTTGTCACTTCCAGAACCTTCATGGAGATCCTCAGTTCCGAATACTCCTCCGTGTTTTGCCTGAATTGCTGTTCGTTCAAACTGGTGATGGAATCCTTTATATATAAAAACATGGTGCTGGCTTCCTCGTAGTTTACGGAATACCTCTCCACATTTCTGCCACGCTTTCCCTGTATGGTCTCGTCCGCAAGCTTAAGATAGGCATATATCATATTTTTGATGTCGTCCCTTGCGGCCGGAGCAACATTTCCCTGAATGGTGGTATCCATGCTGTCAAGAACATCGGTCAGATCATAAACCGCTCTGTAATAACCTTCCATCACATCCGTGGATTTCACCTGAAGATAAACCGTCATGGAATCCTGCACATTTTCAACAAGGGCCAAAAGCTCGTTATTTTGCTCATTGCTGTCATAAACCGCATCTACGGATCCCATCTGCTTGTCGATCTCAATGAAAATCACTAAATTGGCCACAAAAATAATGGCCGCTGTCAGGATAAACACCAAAAGCAGCTGCTTTTTGATACTCATTTTGTGTATGAAATTAGAAACCCTTCTCTCAAACCGGTTCATTATCCACTAATCTCCCAGATGTCAGTCGATGATTTCCACAGAAACAGAAATATATTCACTCACATATCCGCTGTCCAGGTATTCCTCCAAAGCGTCAATACAGCCCACGCCCATCTCGTTTGCGTCAACGGAAACGGTTGCCTCCAAAACACCCCTCTCAACTCCCTGCAATATGGTATCGGAGTTATAATATCCCACAACCTCCAGGCTTCCCACCCTGTTATAATCCACAAGGGCCCTGTACATGCTGGTGGTGGTGATCTCATCCATGCAGAGGACCACGTCGATATCGGCATCGTCATAGAGAACGATGTCTCTCACCGCCTCCTCCACATTAAAGCTTGATGCGGTGTCCACCGCGCTGAAGCTCACATCATATTTTACATTTCCCGATGAGTTGGATGAAAGCTCACCCATCAGGGATGTATAAAAATTATTCTTGCTGCTGTCGGGCAGGGTTTCCTTTGTAAGCACCAGGATCCTGCACTCATCCTCATAGCCCATTTTTCCGATGACCTTGCCGTATTGATTTCCCAGCACGTAAAAGTTCATTCCTATGTAGCACTGTCTTAGGCTGGATGAATCATCGGTCATGTATGTGACTACGGGGATCTTTTCCTGAACTGCCTTGTTTATGAGATTTGTCATCTCCGCGGTGTCGTCCGGCTCGACGATTATGCCGTCATATTTTGATGCGATGGCCATTGCCATAAGTTCATGGGAGGAATAGGAATTATTCAGATTCTCTCCCACAAGCTCCAGATATGCACCTTTTTTGGCAGCATACTCTTTCGCAACGCTGTATACGTCAAGTACAAAGGCATCATCGCTGTCATTTGCTATAAATGCATATTTTTTATCATAGATAACATTTGTGGAATCAGCACCCGAATGGGCGAGTTTGAAATACAAAAATAAGGCTGTGCCCGCTAAGATAAGCAAAGACACCACCACAATACATACTCCCACGATCAGTTTAGATTTTCTTATACCCTTTTGCTCCATATGCATACCTTGATTTCTGTTATTTGATTATAATATTTCTGCAAAACTCCTGCAACTGTTTAGATTATTATCAAATTACGTAAATCAAAACGAGCAGATACTCCCGTACCTGCTCGAAATATTTGTGCATTAAATGCTATAGAAGTCGTTCTCTTCAGTCTGCCAGTTTTTTAAGTCCTCCAGAGTGATACTGTCGATGACACCGTTTATGGCTTCATCCATCTTCTGCCATACCTTTACGGTGACATAACCGTTTCCGACTTCCGACTCATCCTTGTAATCCACCGTGGTAAGATCGCCCTCCGTAAGTCTGAGGATCATGCCCACTGTATATTCCCTTGGTTCTTTTGCCAGAAAATACCCGCCGGATGCACCCCTGATACTCTTTACAAAGCCTGCCTTATTAAGGATCGATATGATCTGCTCCAGATATTTTTCGGATATCTCCTGACGGCTTGCCACGTTTTTAAGTGACACAGGCTCTCCGGTATTATATGTTGCCAGATCAAGCATAAGGCGTAAGGCATATCTTCCCTTGGTTGAAATTTTCATAACACTTCTCCGTTTTTATTAGTTTGCAAAAAGAGGTGTAGAAAGATATCTGTCTCCCGAATCAGGTAACAGTACAACGATGTTCTTTCCTTTGTTCTCAGGTCTTTTAGCAAGGATAGAAGCTGCCTTTAAAGCGGCTCCTGATGAGATACCTACCAAAACACCCTCAGCAAGAGCAAATTTTCTGCCCTCTGCGAAAGCATCATCATTCTCGATGGGAATGATCTCGTCGTAAACTTCTGTATTGAGCGTATCGGGAACAAATCCTGCACCGATTCCCTGGATCTTGTGAGGTCCGGGCTTTCCTGTGGAAAGTACTGCACTGGTTGCAGGCTCTACAGCAACAATTTTAACATCAGGATTCTTTTCTTTCAAGTACTCACCTACACCGCTTATGGTTCCGCCTGTACCGACGCCGGCTACAAAGATGTCTACCTTACCGTCTGTCTGCTCCCAGATCTCGGGACCTGTGGTTGCTTTGTGAACCGCCGGGTTTGCGGGATTTACGAACTGTCCGAGGATAACTGAGCCTTCGATGGAAGCCTTTAACTCCTCAGCCTTTGCGATGGCACCCTTCATACCCTTTGCACCCTCTGTGAGCACGAGCTCTGCACCGTATGCCTTTAAAAGGTTTCTGCGCTCAACCGACATGGTGTCGGGAAGTGTGAGGATAGCTTTGTATCCCTTTGTTGCTGCCACTGCCGCAAGTCCGATACCTGTGTTTCCGGATGTGGGCTCGATGATGGTGGCGCCGGGTTTAAGCTGTCCTTTCTTTTCCGCATCCTCGATCATTGCAAGTGCAACTCTGTCCTTTACGCTTCCTGCGGGATTTAAATATTCCAACTTAGCCAAAACAGTAGCATCTGCTGCATCGGCTGCCTTTGCATATCTTGAGATTTCCACAAGGGGAGTATTACCTATAAGTTCCAATGTGCTCTTCTTAATATCGCTCATATCATTTCCTCCGTTTGATCTTTTTATGGGGAATCTTTATTCCCTCTTTTCCTACTTGTTTAATATGTTTTAAATTATAAACCATATTTTCCCTTTGTCAATACCTTTTTTAAATCATAAAAACAGAGCAGTTTTTCAAAAAAAGCACATGCCCTTTGTTCTGAGCATGTGCCGTAAAATACTTTTTTTAGTTTTCTCCACCCTTTATGATCTCGTCCATGGTGCGCCAGCCAAGCTGAGCGCATTTTACTCTTGCGGGCATGTGGGAGATATTCTGAAGTGCCGCAGCCTCGTCCAGGCTTTCTATCTCTTCATCCGTCGCCTCATTCTTTATCATTCTCATAAAGATATCGGCTACTTTTAATGCCTCATCCTTGGTCTTTCCGATCACCAGATCAAGCATCATATCCGCGGAAGCCTGGGATATGGCGCATCCCTGACCCACATAGGCTCCGTCCGTGATCACATCATTTTCCACCACAAGCTGCAATGTGATATCATCGCCACAGCTGGGATTAACGCCCCTCAGTGTCAAAGTGGGGTTATCCAGTCCGTGTTTATGTGCGGGATGAAGATTGTGTTCGTTTACAATCTCTCTGTACATTTCCTTAAGATCCATAGCCAAGTTCCTCTCTTACCTTTGCAAGACTCTTTGCGAATCTAAAAACCTCATCCTCTGTATTGTAAAAATACATGCTGGCTCTGCATGTGGCATTTACGCCCATGTGCTGTAAAAGCGGCTGAGCGCAGTGATGTCCCGCACGTATGCAAATGTGATCCGCATCCAGAATCGATGATACATCGTGGGGGTGGCATCCGTCTATATTGAAAGTTACGATTCCGCAGTGATCCTTTGCCTTAGGAGATCCGTAAACCGTGACATGGGGGATGTTTCGCATCTCCTCCAATAAAAGTGCCGTCAGTTTTCTCTCCGCCTCGCTGATATATTCAAAGCCCACCTTCTTTATATAGTCAATGGCCGCTGCAAGACCCACGGCATCCGCCGCATTTACGGTTCCTGCCTCGAATTTGTGAGGGATCTCAGCATATGTTGCGCTGTCCCTTGTGACATATTCTATCATCTCGCCGCCTGTGAGGAAGGGAGGCATATCATTTAAAAGCTCGTGCTTTCCGTACAGTACGCCGATCCCCATGGGTCCCATGAGCTTGTGTCCGGAAAAAACAAAGAAATCCGCATCCATGGCCTGCACGTTTACTGCCATGTGGGGCACCGACTGAGCTCCGTCCACCACAACGACCGCACCCACTCTGTGGGCAAGCTCTGCGATCTTTTTTATGGGCTTCGCAACGCCAAGCACATTTGAAACCTGCGCAATGGCAACGATCTTTGTCCTATTTGTGATCTTTTTTTGGAATTCCTCCTCGGAATAGTATCCGTTTTCGTCGCACTCAAGCCATACCAGCTTTGCTTTTTTTTCTTTTGCCACCATCTGCCAGGGAAGGATGTTACTGTGGTGTTCGCTCACCGCAACCACGATCTCGTCTCCCTCGTTCACATTGGCTCTGCCGTAGCTGTAAGCCACCAGGTTAAGTGACTCTGTGGCATTTCTGGTAAATACGATCTCGGAGGCTTTTCTGGCGCCGAGGAAATTGGCAACCTTCTCCCTTGCTGCCTCATAGCTCTCCGTTGCCATAACGCTCCACCTGTAGAGTCCTCTCAGGGGATTTGCGTTTTCCGTCTCATAAAACTTTGACACAGCCTCCATCACGCATGAAGGCTTTTGAGCGGTGGCCGCATTGTCAAAATAAATATAATCCGAGTCTCTAAGTATGGGAAAATCCTGTCTAAAAACACTCATTGCTGTCAAACGCCTCTCTTATAAACAGATTTATCTTTTTAACCGTATCCTCGTCGGGAATGGTATTTGCAATACTGATAAGATGTCCTCTTGTGATGAGCATCTCCGCCGCATGCTTATCTATTCCGCGGCTTCCCATGTAGAAAAGTACCTCAGGGGAGAGGTTTCCGATGGTGGCTCCATGTCTGGCATCCACATCCTCTTCCTCCGTAAGTATCACGGGCATGGTCTTGTTGATGACGCCCTCATCCAGTAAAAGCACGTCCTCCTGCTCATCTCCCACAGAATTTTTTGAGCCTCTTCTGAAATCGATGGTTCCTCTGAAGGTCTTGAAGGCTCTGTCTCTCAAAGACCCCTTAACATAGATCTTTGAGCTGCAGTTCTCGCCGCGCTCGCAGGCCACATAATTTATGTCTATCAAATGCTCTTTGTTTGCCATATATCCCGTATTTACGTTAAATACGGCGCCGTCTCCGGCCTGATCCGCGTAGCACCCGGTGTAGGTCTTTTCACCGCCGAGGATCATCTGTGTAAACTCAAGGTCCGCACCCTCATTTATGACAGCTGCGGTATCGTCCATGAGCACAAAGCCTTCTCCCAGCATATTTACCTTTATGAGATTGACTTTTGCTCCCTCCTCCAGGATCACCTTTGTCTCAATGGCCACATGACCCTTTGCTTCCCTCTCGGACTCCTGGATCAGTAAAAATGTGGCAGATGAGTTTTTCTTTGCATGGATAATCTGCTGTGAGGCAGCCTTTCCGTCCTTTTTAAAATCCCAGCGAAGGATCACCGCATCCTCCAGCTTCTCATTTTCGGAAACCGTCAAAATATCGGTCTTGTGAACCAGTTTTTCCACAAGGTCCGTGTACTGAGCGCCCATTCCCGTGGCAAAGATCTGCTTTTGATATATGGGAGCCTTTCCCGCAACAGTTGCTTCTCTTCTGATACCCTGTGAAAAGGAATCCGCAAAAAGAACAGCTTCCTTTGTGCTTTTTCTCTCTATTGTGATCTGCTCCGCATTTTCGATGGTAAATTCAAAGGTCTTTTCCACCTCAGGCAGAGTTTCGAAATTTACAAACGCTCTGTTTACACCCAGTCTGTTCCAGGTGGGAGAAGGAAGATGATTTACCAAAACGCCGTTACTTGTCTCGCCCATAGCTTATGCACCCTCCATTTCCAGTTTGATCAGATTGTTCATCTCAGCCGCATACTCAAGAGGCAGTTCCTTGCTGATAGGATTTGCAAAGCCTGATACGATCATGCTCCTTGCCTCCTCCTCGGAGATGCCTCTGCTCATGAGGTAAAATACGGCATCGTCGGATATACGGCCGATCTTTGCCTCATGGCCGATATTACAGTCAGCGGTCCTTACATCGATCTCAGGGATTGTATCCGACCTTGAGATGTCATCCAGCATAAGGGATGAACAGTCAACGGATGACTTTGAACCTGTGGCACTGGGCATCACTTCGATGGAACTTCTGAAGGTATTGATACCGCCGTCCTTTGACAGTGATTTCGCAGTTACCAGGGATGATGTATTCTCTCCCAGGTGCACCATTCTGCATCCCGTGTCAAGATTCTGTCCCTTTCCGGAGAATGTGATTCCGGTGTAGTCGCACTGAGAATCCTTACCCTTTAAAATGGTGGTGGGATAGAGATATGACACATGGGAGCCAAAGGAACCCGATACCCACTCCATTCTGGCGCCCTCTTCCACAAGAGCACGCTTTGTATTCAAGTTGTACATATTTTTTGACCAGTTCTCTATTGTGGAATAGCGAAGTCTGGCATTTTTCTTTACATATAATTCAACGCATCCCGCATGGAGATTTGCCACATTCCACTTCGGCGCGGAACAACCTTCTATAAAGTGAAGGTCCGCTCCCTCATCAACGATTATGAGGGTATGCTCAAACTGTCCCGCTCCCTTTGCATTAAGTCTGAAATATGACTGGAGAGGAACTTCCACCGTCACTCCCTTTGGCACATACACAAATGATCCGCCTGACCATACTGCGCCGTGAAGAGCCGCAAATTTGTGGTCTGTGGGGGGAACCAGTTTCATAAAATATTCCTTTACCATGTCAGCATACTCGCCTGTCATGGCACTCTCAAGGTCTGAGTAAACTACGCCCTTTGCCGCTACGGATTCCTGGAGATTGTGATAAACCAGCTCTGAATCGTACTGGGCGCCCACTCCCGCCAGATAGTCATGCTCGGCCTGGGGAATTCCCAGTTTGTCAAATGCAGACTTTATCTCCTCGGGAACCTCGTCCCAGGAAGTCTTCATATCGGTATTTGGTCGGACATAGGTCACGATGTTATCCATGTTAAGTCCGTCAATGGGTGAACCCCACTGAGGAACCTGTATCTTATTATAAAGATCCAGTGATTTTAATCTGAACTCATGCATCCACTCGGGATCATGCTTTTCCTCGGAGATCTTGTTTACGATCTCCTCCGTAAGACCCGAATCAAGTTTGTAAAACGCGGTCTCATCATCCTTGAAGTCATAGATAGAGGTTCTGTCCTGGCTGTCAAGATAAGCATTTATGTCATCCTTTGACACATCGAGTTCGGGATTGAATTCAACTGTACTTTTCTTTGCTGAATTCTCCATTTATTTTGAAGCCTCCTCTATAAATGACTCAAAGCCCTTTTCGTTTACGGTGTTAATGATCTCGGGGCCGCCGGTCTTTACCAGATTTCCCTTTACGATGACATGGGTATAGTCCACATCCAGGGATTCCAGGATATTTGCATTATGAGTTACGATAAGGAGAGCTCCGCCGAATTTCTTCTGATATTCCCTGATACCCTTTGAAACCGTGCGCACTGCATCCACGTCAAGTCCCGAATCAGTCTCGTCAAGGATTGCAAATTTGGGGCTTAACATAAGCATCTGCAGAATCTCTGCCTTCTTTTTTTCACCGCCGGAAAAACCTACATTCAGATCTCTCTCTGCATATGAAGGATCCATGTCGAGAAGCTTCATGATCTCTTCCATGTCCTTTTTAAACTGAAAGATCTTTACGGGCTTTCCCGTCTTTTGCCTGATGGCATTTCTGATAAAGCTCTCAAGTGAGATTCCGGGTACCTCTAAGGGATTCTGAAATGACATGAACATTCCTGCCCTTGCTCTCTTGTCTGCGGTAAGGTCTGTGATATCCTCGCCGTCAAAGATTATCTTTCCGCTCTCTATTTTATAAGCGGGATTTCCCATAAGTGCGTTACCAAGAGTTGATTTTCCTGCACCGTTTGGGCCCATGAGAACATGTGTCTCCCCGGAAGAGATCGTAAGATCGATATTGTGAAGGATGGTTCCGCTCTCTATTCCCACGGAAAGACCCTCTACTTTTAATAAATTGTCACCCATTTTAAACCGCCTTTCAAAATCCTTAATTCACACATTTTGTTGTATCTAATAACTGTTCGCTGTCTATGTCTTTGCTCTCATCTAAAAGTCTCTGAAGCGAGAGGGAATCCACCGCATCCTCGATGGCATTGTTCACCGTCTCCCACACTATTCTGGCAACACATCTCTCAGCCTGATTGCAGGAGTTTTCTTCCTCTCCCGCGCTTGTGCAGGAAACCACTTCGATGTCTCCCTCGCAGGCTCTCAGCACATCCCCAACGGAAATCCTGTCGGGAGATTTGGCTAGCTTATATCCGCCTCCGGCACCTCTGACACTTTTTATAAGTCCCGCGGTGCGAAGCATTCTTACCAGCTGTTCAAGATAACTTTCCGATATATTCTGTCTCTGGGAGATACTCTGAACACTCACGGCTTCGCCATCGATATCATGCTTTGCAAGATCCAGCATTGCCCTGAGACCGTATCGCCCCTTGGTTGATATTTTCATATATACAAGCCTTTCCGCAATTTATTTAGCACCAAAATTAATCCTACCAATTTAGTACAATTAATTCCTGTTAAAACTATCATGAATATAAAGGGTTGTCAATGAAAGTGGGAAAAGTTTAGAGTTTTTTTAGATGCCCGCAAAAATAAACCCTTAAAATGCGAATCGCCTATGTGACCATAGGCGATTCAAGGGTTATATAGGGTTTTGGGTATAAAGCTTAATTAATGTATAAACTAAGCCTTACGGGTGATTTGATGCAGTTTCTTTCAAAACTGCCGGCGGTTCAAAACCGCATCTATAAAAAGGAGCTTGTATGCATTTTCTCAACTATTGGAATCGTCGCCTACTTTCTGTAGATTTCGCTTCACATGTAATACTATATGTGGTTTTGTGAAATTTTGCACAAACTCTAACAAATCTGTTAGATAGTAAAAAAGAATCTCGCTTGCGAGATTCTACGCGCCGAGCGCGTGTTGCTTTAGCAACAATCTTCTTCTCGCGCGAGTGCGCATCCTTAGCGGAGCGCTTTTTACTTTATAGGAAATTCGGAGGAATTTCCTATAAAGTAA
>JAGDCK010000043.1 GCA_017958585.1 Lachnospiraceae bacterium | reverse complement strand
ATTATTCAAATTGTAAAAATCTACGGATCCATCCTCACGCATGGTGGGTCTGATGTGCATATCCGTATTAAAATAATACTCGATCCTGTCATCTTCGCCGTGTACGGGAGGTGTTCCCTTTGCCACAATTATGTCGGTACAGTAGGAATCCTCCTCCATGAAATGGTTCTGGAGATTTTCCATTACGATTCCGTAAACGATCTTTTTGTATCTCATATCGCCTATAAATTCGGGCAGGGGCATTCTCTTCCCCCCCTCCGAAGGCGCATAAAATCTGGCCGTCGCCGTCATGTTATCCTCGGCAATGGTCAGACTGTAGGTTTCGTTTATAATAGGACACGGAGCACTTGCGATGGTAAAGACACAATCCTGTTCTGTGGACAGTGCCTGCTTCAAAACATTCAGATCATAATCAATGGAATGTGTGTTTAAATAGTTCATCACTTCCATGATCTGCAACGGTTCCCCACCATCCTTGGGAACATAAATCTTAATGCCTGTGGCGCCCTGGGCGTTCACGATCTTAAAGTACCCGTTTCTCATTCAAAATACCACTCTTTCCCCTAATATCAGTTCTCTGTTAAAATATCCATATAAGGACCAAGCTTACTCTTCATCTTCTGCAATGCTCTTGTGTGGAGCTGCGATACTCTGGATTCGGAGACCTCAAGGATATTGCTGATTTCCTTCAGGGTCAGATCCTCGTAATAATAAAGAGTGATAACCTTCTGTTCCTTCTCTGTAAGAGTCTCCAAAGCTTCTCCCAACATCTTTGTAAGCTCTTCTTTTTCCACATGTTCTTCAGGCTTTTCAAACCTGGACACGTTTGTGGATCCGAAATCCTGCGGAATCTCGCTTCCCGCTTCCATGAATTCATCCAGTGAAACCACACCGGTGACCTTCATCTGTGACTGCCAGTCAAGATACTCATCATCAGAGATTCCAAGTCCCTTTGCGATCTCCTCATCCGTGGCATTTCTGCCTGTGGTGGTCTCGATCTCACGGATGACGGTATCGATCTTTTTCTGTCTCTGTCTGATGGTACGGGGTATCCAATCCATCTTTCTGATCTGGTCAAGAATGGCACCTCTTATCCTCAGGCTGGCATAGGTCTCAAATTTGACCTCCTTCAAATAGTCAAATTTGTCGATGGCATCGATAAGACCGAATATACCGTAGCTGACAAGTTCCTCGTATTCAACATTGTACCCCAGATACATGCTCAATCGGCCCGCTACCACCTTAACCAGGGGGGCATATTCAATAATGATCTTTTCTCTCAGTTCCGGACTTTTGTTTCTGGCATAGCTTTCCAGCAGTGCCTTTTTTGCCGAATCATCCATTAATACTACCCCTCCTTTCCCTTTGTTTATTAATTGTATCCTACTCCTTGGATTCCTCCAAAGCCTTCTTTGCTGCTTCTTCAGCCGCTTTCCTCTCGGCCTCAGCCTTCTCTTCCGCCTCTTTCGCCGCCTGTTCCTCTGCCTTTTTCTTTTCTTCATTCTGTTTCTCAAATTTGTTTATAAGATACTCCAGAATGCTCCCCAGAATATAAAAGATCAGAAGCACTACAAACAGGGAAACCAGTTTTCCCAGGACGGAATAGTTCTTCACAAAAGTAATGATGCAGGTGACAGCTCCGGCCACCAGCATCACTATTAAAGGCAAATCCTTCTTGCCCATTACTTTTAGCCTCCAACACTATATTACTGTTTCCGGTTTTCCAACCGCTCTTATGACATAATCGCCGGTCTCGGGGTAAAAAATTACCGTTCGACCGTAATTTAAACCTACATCTTTAGCCAAAATAGGTATTTTCAATTGATTCAACACTGCAATGGTCGCTTCCACGTTTCGCTGTCCCACCTGAACGATATCAGGTCTGCTGGACGCAAACATGGCCGCCCCTCCTGCAATTTTGGCCACCATCCTGGACTTGTTTGCACCAAGGGCTTCCATCTGCCGTACGAGTTCAACGATACCTGTATCGGCAAACTTTGCAATATTGAGATTGCTGTTTTTAATGGCTGTGCTGTCCGGCAACATCACATGGACCAGCCCTCCTATACCCGTATTCGGATCTCGAATTGCGACACCGACACAGGAGCCAAGGCCCAGTGTAGTTACACCGTCAGGTTTGATGCAGGTTTTTAAATCTGCCATTCCAACCTTTATTATCTCGCTCATCTAAACATCCTTTACTCGCCCTCTAAGTCTACAGGAATTCCCAAGGAGGACAAAATTTTTGCATAAGATTCCAAATCAGGTATCAGTACAAAAAATCCGTCAATCTGGATTTCATCAAAGAACTGTGACTGAATAAGTAAAAGTTTGTCACCATTTAAACCAAACATAATCGCCGGCACACTAAGTATTGCCCCGGCCATATCCACCTGTAGATCAGGCGGTGTTGGATAAATTTTAAGATTTGTTAATGTGGAAAGTGAATTTAAATATGCTCCGGTAATGATATTGCCAACTTCCTTGAGAGCAGAAAGTTCCATGTCCGTGAAATCATCGGACTCGGGGGCCATCCCCATCATTACCTTTTTGATCAGATGTTTCGCGCTGGCTTTTTCCACCATAAACATCATGCTGCCTGTGATATCTCCCTCTACACCGAGGAAAACCGCAGCCATTATCTGCTCTTCCCCTCCCATCAGAGTGCCGACCTCAGAGAGTTCCACAAGTTTAACTTGTGGAACTTTCATGTCTACTTTGGTCTGCAACATCTGGGACAGGGCCGTCATGGCATTACCTGCGCCTATGTTTCCGATTTCTTTTAGGACGTCGTTATATTTTTCAGAAACTTCATCAAGATTTACTGAACCCATAGATACTCCCCTTACCTTTACTGAGCGCCGTCTTCAGATGCAAGTGTTCCAAGATCGAGAATTGAGATCAACTCATTCTCATGCTTGCCTACTCCTGAGACGAAGTTGACAGCTTCACCGTTTTTGTGCTGAACCTTGTCGATTTCGTCTACCGCAAGAGTTACAACCTCTTTAACTTCATCAACAATAACTCCGACATTACCCTGGTTCTCAAGTTTTAATATGATGATTCGCGTAGCCTTTGTGAATTCGTCATCAGCAAGGCTCATCTTTCTTCTGAGACTCATTACCGGGATAACCTCACCACGGAGATTGATTACTCCTAAGAGATAATCCTGCACCTTGGGTACTCGTGTTATGCTCTGCATTCTTACAATATTGTCAATGTATTTGATATCGATTCCGAACTGCTCATCGCCAAGTCGGATTACAATATACTGAATGGTTTCTACATTTGTCTTACCTTCTTCGCTGGCAAGGCTTATTGCGTTCATTGTACTAAGCTGATCCATATCGTCTTTCCCTCCTCTTACATAAGTGCGTTGGCATCAAGAATAAGTGCGATCTCACCGTCACCAAGAATGGTTGCACCGCTGATGAACTTAGGTTGCTTGATATATTTGCCAAGGGATTTGATAACGATCTCCTGCTGTCCGATAAGTTCATCCACAACAAGACCGGCCATCTGGTCACCCTTCTTAACGATTACCACTATTAAGTTGTCATCGGAAGCGTTCTTGCTCTCAATATCAAGGATCTCATTGAGTCTGATAAGAGGGATAACGGATCCACGAAGATTGATAACTTCTTTGTTCTCTACTTTCTTTACTTCCGAAGGTGCGATGTCCTCGATAGTCTGGATCGAACCAAGAGAAATAGCATATTTCTCTCCGCCGATGATGACCATGAGGGACTGGATGATGGCAAGTGTAAGAGGAAGTCTGATGGTCCATACACTTCCCTCACCGAGTTTACTCTTAACTTCAACTTCACCGCTAAGGGACTCGATCTTGCTTCTTACTACGTCAAGACCAACACCTCTTCCGGAAACGTCTGTGATCTTCTTTGCTGTAGAGAATCCGGGATGGAACAGATAATCGATAACTTCCTTGTCGGAAAGTGCGGCTGCCTGCTCTTCGGATACGAGATTTCTCTCGATGATCTTGCCTCTTACAGCTTCAACATCGATACCGTTACCGTCATCTCTTACTTCGATGACTACGTTGTTACCATCCTGATATGCATCCAAAAAGATTGATCCGACTTCGGGCTTTCCTCTCTGTACACGAACCTCTGAGGACTCCAGACCGTGGTCTGCAGCGTTTCTTAAGAGGTGCATCAGAGGATCACCGATCTCCTCAACCACTGTACGATCAAGTTCTGTCTCTTCACCGGACATGTAGAGTTCCATCTTCTTGTCCAGGTTCTTTGCCAGGTCTCTGATCATACGAGGGAATTTATTAACGACACTCTCGATAGGTACCATTCGAACCTTCATAACCGATTCGT
>JAGDCK010000042.1 GCA_017958585.1 Lachnospiraceae bacterium | reverse complement strand
TCCGCCGAAAAATACTATTGAGATCATTATCGCCGCATAACCCATCAAAGCGTTTTCCGTGAAGAGAAGTCTTCTTACGATGACATAGAGTCCGTACAAAAGACCCACTACGGCGGAAAAGCCTCCGATGAATGTCGCTATCCTTAAAGGCTTTACGGAAAAAGCGGTGAAACCGTTAAACCATAGTCCAAGCAGTTTCTTTAAGGTATAACCGGAACTTCCCTCTTCCCTTTCCCTGTGGGTAACGGGTACATTTACGATGTTTTTGGTGGCTCTGAGCACCAGTCCGATGACATAGGGATAGGAATTTGAGTATCTCACCATGTCCTTTACCACAAATCTCTTTGCAGCAAAATAACTTGATATGAACAGATCCTTTGGCTTATTTAGCATTATGCGGAGCATCAATTCGTTTACTCTGCTTCCGAAATTCCTAAATCCGGAGTGCTGTTTGTGTGCATAACTTGCATAGACGGCATCATAGCCTTCCTCAAGTTTTGCTATCAGCTTGTCCACCTCATCAGCAGGTGTCTGACCGTCATCATCGAGGCAGACCACATAGTCTCCGTCGCTGTTACGTAGTCCTGCCATGAGTGCGGCGTGCTGTCCGAAATTTCTGGCAAAACTGATGCCAACTATATTGTCATGCTCTGCGCAGAGCTTCTTTATCACAGAAAAAGTCTCATCCGGCGAGCAATCATTTATGAGGAATATGTCAAAATCATAATCCTTCATGGTTGTCATTTTGTCATTAATCTCCTTGACCACATGGGGCAGAGTGTGCTCCGACCTGTAGCAGGGAATCACAAAACTGATTTTTTTCATATAAAATTTACCTTTCAAAAGCCAAAATCTTTTTGTTTGCCGGGATATAAACGGGGTTTAAAAGTCCTGATCTGCGTCATTTACGGCAGCCATCCAGACTATATCCACGAACTTCCCGTCTATGCATACGTCGTCTCTCAGATACCCTTCTCGCTTAAATCCCGCATTCTCATAACTTTTAATAGCTCTGTCATTTCCCGCAAGGGCTCTTAAATAAACTCTGTGAAGCCCAAGTTCCTCAAAGCAGTACTTCAACATAAGTTTTGCAGTAGCGCTTCCAAGTCCTCTTCCTCTGGCGCTTTCCTCGCCGATAAATATCCCGTACTCGCCCTTTTTGTGGGTCATGTCAATATCTCTAATGTATACGGATCCGTAGGGCGTATCATCTGCAAGGTCACAGATTATAAACTGCACCACCTCGCCGGTCTCCACCTTAGTCTTTATCCAGTTTTCATGGCTCTGCCTTGTAAAAAGAGCCTGATAGATAAAGTTTTTGCGGACACCCTCGCTGTTACGCCATTTTATGATATTATCCATGTCATCATATGTTATGGGACGCAGATAGATACCTGCCTTTTCATCCCTTAGTTCATTCATTTTCATTGCTTTCTACCTGAAAAGTGCTGGTTCGCAGATTATCCACATACCAGTCGATCACATCCTCCACGCGATAAAGTTCGCTGCTCTTGGATGTTCTCTTCCAAAGCTCCATATATTCATCCATCCAGCTGTCAAGCTCATTTGCCAGCGAATTGGGAAGAAGGGGCTTCAGGTCATTCTCAAGATTTTTGTTTTTTCCGAGAGGATATCCGTAATGGATGCACAGACCCACCATGGACATAAGCCTCTGGCCTTCACCCATAACTATATATGCATATACATCCTTTTTCTGATCCGCGTGAATGTTTTGCATCTCCTGATAAAGATCTTCCAAGGCATCCTCATTCTGTCTGATCCTGGCTCTTACCTTTGCCACATCCACACTTCCGTTTGCCTCAGGAAGGAGTATTCCCTCAAGACGCTTATATCCCTCTTTTGTGATGTCTATCTGACCGCATGCTTCCTCTTTAAACTGAACGGCATGCCACCAGTTTACGTTTTCAGACTCCGACAGTTTTCTGAAGGTACTTACCAGTTTACCTGTCTTGTCACCGTACTGCACAACGGAGATAGCTCTGTTGATATCTTCCTCCTCCATCATCTTTGAACTCCAGGAAAAGGCTGCCGCATAGATCTCTCCGATGTTAGAAAACTCGGGATGGGCAATGTCTCCAAGGTCTCCCCAGCGGGTGCACAATACGCCAAGAGTCCTGTATTTGTGAGCATTCTCGCACATGCCCCGAATATTTTTGTATGCATCTGCATGGCGGTTAATGAGATGATTCCAGTTCTGAACTCCGGGGCAGAGATAGATATTTTCTATTCCCGCATCCGTCAGTTTCTTTATATTATCTTCCTTTACGACAGGGCTGTACTCCCAGTTCAGCACAATGCTGCCATCGGGAAGCTCGTGAATAAGTTCCGGTTCTTCGATCAGG